>NZ_JAVKBY010000037.1:0-92649 GCF_040222985.1 Coleofasciculus sp. F4-SAH-05 | reverse complement strand
AATGACCAATGACCAATGACCAATGACCAATGACCAATGACCAATGACCAATGACCAATGACCAATGACCAATGACCAATGACCAATGACCAATGACCAATGACCAATGACCAATGACCAATGACCAATGACCAATACTTACTGCACTAATTCTAATTCCTTTAATGCCCTCTCCAACGCCGCTGTTTCAAAATTGAGTGTCAGCGCCCCATTAAAATTTGGTTTTACGGTAATATCATCTATCGTGTAAACATTTACAAAGCCAAACTGTACGGTTTTAATGTCAGTTTTGCGAGGAATGACATCTACATATTTTTTAAGATAATCTTTACTCACATTGACTGCCACATCAATCCGATGATAGTTGCCGACATTGACAAAGCCAACCATCTTGACATCGACTTGCGATTGCTCTTCATTCAACTTCTCTTGTAAGGTAAATGTCCCGGTTTCAATTAATTCCTCCATCTGCTCTATGTCTGCCAAATTTTTCTTGTAGACTGCCAATAACTGCGCGATTGTAGCGTCATCCTGATTCTCAAGCACGAGATCGAGATTCACGCCCAACTTTTCTTCTTTGACTGTTGCCTTTAGGAACGCGATCGCGTGATTCTTAAGTTCTGTTTTGTTTTGATGATCACCTTGAACCGCTCGATGTTTTTGGTTCCCGTTATCCAGTAAATTAAATTTTACAAAAAGCTTGTCAATTCCCAAAATTTGCTTTTGAATCGCCAACACCAGCATGGAGCGGAGGTTATACCGTAATTCTCCAATCGGATCAACTAACCACCAAATTTTGCGAATGTGCGAAAACCTGGGTAAATGGTTGCCGCGATGCCAGCGATATTTTAATTTCTGATCAGGCAGGTAGCGATCCAAAACTGCCATCTGCCAGTAGGGGATTTGAATCAACAGTTTGCCCGATTCAAACGTTAATTGATAGTGCAGATGGGATTCGACTTGAATCTCAACCTCATAAAGATGAAATAGACTGGTGCGCTGACCCAGTACCCCAATATGAAAATCTCGGAGAAAATAGACAACGGCATCAATTTGTTGTAAGATTTGTTTTTTGATGAGGTTGAGCGGCAAATCATCACCGAGTTTCAAGGAAATTTGGTAAGAGCTCTCAAGAGGGCGTACCTGGCTAGGAGGAATCTGCCTCCGGTTCAATGAATCACTAACTGCCAGATTTTGATGCCGTAAAGCCTCGGTAGTATAGCTTGTAAACTGTTCGAGGAAAGCTTTGTCATTCGTCATTTGTCATTCGTCCTTTGTAAGGGCTTGAGGTTTGTTTATAAAACTTAGTACGGTTTTGTTTTCTTTTGTCCGACGACTTAAAAAATAATAGTAGGATTCCTATGGTCTAAGATTGAGTTTAGCGTAGATTACACTTATTCCCTATTCCCTGAGATTGATGTCAAACTCAGACTATTCCCCAACCCATTTAGTCAACATTAACCATGATCAGATTCAGGTGATGAAAACTCACGCCGAAAGCACATACCCAGAAGAATGCTGTGGTTTGTTATTAGGTCAAATTAAGGGGGAGGTAAAAACGCTGGTTGAAGTCTCACCCACAGAAAACGCTTGGGATACTCAGGCGGCTGAAGCCTTTCAAGGGGTAAACGGTTCCCCGCGTCAGTCAGGGACGAAACGGAATCAGTTTAGCATTGCCCCAGAGGTGATGTTGAAGGTTCAGAAGCAGGCACGCGATCGCGAATTAGATATCATTGGGATCTATCACTCTCATCCTGACCATCCAGCCATTCCCTCAGAATTTGATCGGGCGATCGCATGGCATCGTTATTCGTATATTATAATTTCCGTTCAACAGGGTATAGCTTCTGACCTGAGAAGCTGGACTCTCGATCCCCATCACCAGTTTCAACCTGAAGATATGATCACGGTAAAGGAACCGGGGAAAGGGGAAGCAATGTAGAGACGTGCCATGGCACGTCTGGGAACTGGGGAAGCTGAGTAAGCTGGGGAGGTTAACTCACGCACCATGCCCTTGAACGAAGCTAAGGGTCACGCGCCATGCCCTCGAACCAAGTGCAGGGTCAAAACTTCCCCAATCACTAATCGCTAATTTTATCAAATTGCCATGTTAAATCCCAATCTGGACGAAATCCAGCTAACCAAAGAAGAATACGAACGATATTCTCGACACCTAATATTGCCGGAAGTTGGACTAGAGGGACAAAAACGCCTCAAAGCGGCGAGTGTTCTCTGTATCGGTACCGGCGGACTCGGTTCACCCCTCTTACTGTACTTAGCCGCCGCCGGTATTGGACGTATCGGAATCGTAGATTTTGATATCGTCGATTGTTCCAACCTGCAACGTCAGGTGATTCACGGGACATCCTGGGTAGGGAAACCGAAAATTCAATCGGCAAAAACCCGGATTCTAGAAATTAACCCCTATTGTCAAGTTGATCTCTATGAAACCCGGCTGACATCAGAGAATGCGCTGGATATCGTGAAACCTTATGATGTGGTTGTCGATGGAACCGATAATTTTCCCACCCGTTACCTCGTCAATGACGCCTGCGTAATCCTGGGTAAACCTAATGTCTACGGTTCCATCTTGCGCTTTGAAGGACAAGCCAGCGTCTTTAACTACGAAGATGGACCCAATTACCGCGACTTGTTCCCCGAACCCCCACCACCCGGAATGGTTCCTTCCTGTGCAGAAGGCGGCGTTTTGGGTATTTTGCCCGGAATTATTGGACTCATCCAAGCCACGGAAGCCGTTAAAATTATCCTGGGTAAGGGGACAACCCTCAGCGGACGGTTGTTACTGTACAACGCCCTGGATATGAAATTCCGGGAACTGAAACTGCGACCGAATCCAGTACGCCCCGTTATCGAAAAATTAGTAGACTACGAACAATTCTGTGGCATTACCCAAGCTAAAGAACAGGAGGCGCAACGGTTAATGGCAATTCAAGAAATGACCGTTCAAGAACTCAAGCAATTAATGGATAGTGACACAAAGGATTTTGTCCTCGTTGATGTCCGCAATCCCAATGAATACGAGATTGCTAAAATTTCCGGTGCTGTTTTAGTCCCATTACCGGATATTGAACAAGGTTCAGGCGTCGAAAAAGTTAAGCAACTCCTAAATGGTCATCGCTTAATTGCCCATTGTAAAATGGGAGGACGTTCAGCTAAAGCATTAGGCATTCTCAAAGAATCCGGAATTGAAGGGATTAATGTCAAAGGGGGAATTACCGCTTGGAGTCGGGAAATTGACCCGTCCGTACCGGAGTATTAAACATTAGTGTCAACTTAAGCTGAATAGCAAAGGGAGCAGGGACATTCTGGTAGTAGCTTGGCAAGCTTAAAACGTTGGCAAAGTATTTTCTGAAACCCTTATGAGAGTAACTATCCAGGAAAATTTTACCCACCAATTTAAGCTTGCTAACCTAGTTGTTTGTCATTTAAAGGTTATTGTCAATCCCAGCCAAATTATTGTAGTGCGAGCATCTTGCTCGCTACTAATACGATTAATTTATTTAGGGCTTGCTGGATAAAATCTAAGCCTATAAAATCTAAGCCTATATAGTTATGCCAATACTCCTCAACTCTTTACCAATGACGTAGCTTGCTTGGCGCTCCGCGAGTATGACAAATGACAAATGACAAATAACGAATATTCATGCTGAACAAAAATAAACTCCTTTTACGGGTAACATTAGCCCTAATTGTTGTCCTGATGAGCGGGAGTGTCATCGCCTATTCTCTGTTCGTACAACACAATCTATGGCTGGCAAAAGCACCAGTGGGGGCAAAACTTGTGCCTCAAGATACCCTGATCACAGCCTTAGTGTCTACAGATAGCGGTAAATGGCGACAATTGCAGCGATATGGCACACCCAACACTCTAGCGGCGTTAGTCAGACAACTCGCCCAGCTTGAGAAAAACCTGCTAACAGACAACGGCTACGACTACGAGGAAGATATCCAGCCGTGGTTAGGTGAAACGGTAATGATTGCCTATCGGGGGGATAGTACATCTGCACCAGAAACTGAATCAGAGCAAACAGCCCCTGTCACGCTACCGTTTATCAAACTCCCCGACTTAGTTATCCTACCGATTAATAACCCCGCCCAAGCTAAAGAAATTTTGGCTAAAACCGCGTCTCAGAAAGTGACTCAGTTTGGTGAGAGAACCTATCGCGGAGTTCAGCTTCGCGAAACTCAAAAGCCCGGTAGCCAAAACTATTCGGTTACTGTTTTGGAACGGTTTGTCGTGGTTACGTCAAATCCCCAAACCATGGAGGAGGTGATTGACACCTATAAAGGGGTGAAATCTGTGGCATCTACGCCGGGATATATTGAGGCTTTAGCTACAATTGACACCACCCAGGCGTTTGCTCAAGTGTACTTAAACCTACCCACGTTTACCGCCACCGCCGCCGCCAACTCCACGCGATCGCTCTCACCGGAACAGTTAGCCCAAAGGCAACCCCAGCAAGGGCTGGTGACGAGTATTTCCTTGGAGTCAGATGGGATACGTTTTCGCGGGATGTCTTGGCTGAAACCGAATAGCCAAAACGCCTATCCCATAGAAAATACCAGTAGCCGTTTACCCAGACGCCTCCCCGCCAATACCCGCTTCATGCTGAGTGGTAGTAATTTAGCTCAATTGTGGAAAAGTTACGCCCAAAACGCCTCCGCTAATCCCTTGATCCCCATTCCCGCAGCGAATCTGAGTGCCGGGATACAGACAACTCTGGGTGTAGATGTACAAGAGGATTTATTACCCTGGATGGCAGGAGAATGGGTAATTGCCCTGATTCCCGCAACTGAGGATTTGCTCACACCCCCAGAAAACCAGCCACCACCCATGCTAGGCGCAGGTATCACCGTAATGATTCTATCGAGCGATCGCGCGGCTACAGAAAAAGCCTTCCAGCAGCTTGATCAAGTGATGGAAACCCGTTATCAGTTTACGGTGGAAAACACCCAACTCAATCGTCAACCTCTGGTACGCTGGACATCTCCCCTGGGAGGCGTTACCGCTACCCACGGTTGGTTAGAAGGAAATATTGCCTTTCTCACCTTCGGCGCACCCATTGCTGATGCCATTGTTCCTCAACCCCAAGCCCCCTTGACTCAAACGCCACTGTTTCAGCAAATCGTACCCACAAAACCTAGTCCCCACAATGGTCAAGTTTTCATTGAGGTGGAGCGTCTCTTAAATCGAGATAATTTAAATTTGCCTCAACTTCCCTCTCAACTTGATGAGATGATGCAGGCAATCCGCGCGATCGGTTTAACGACAGCCGGGGAAGACCAGCGAAATACACGTTTTGATTTATTTGTCAAGCTAGAAACAATGCTACCGTCCAATCCAGTTCCGGTTCCTTCTTCTCCGATACCCTCCCCTTGATTTGGGGAACACCGAGCGAAGTCGAGGTGTGTCAGATGGGGGAGATGGGGGAGATGAGAGAACGAACTTGTCTGTGTAATCAGTGTCAATAAGCTCTCACCTCCCTATTCCTATCTCTCCAATAAATCCGTGAAATCAGTGTTTTGACCAATGACCAATGACTAAAAAATCGTTATCATTATCTCTTTCGCCTCTCGTGAAAGGCGGTAATCCCGATAGGATATATAGTAACCCAGTAAATTCATGTCCAAACGATTAAGTCGAGAAGCGTATTTATGGATTTAATTTCACTCCAAAACAGCTTAGATAATATTTCATTTGCAGTTCTCCTAGTTACCATGCTGCTGTATTGGGTTGGTGCAGCCTTCAAGAACATCCCCTATCTGCCCACCTTAGGCGGAACGGGTATGATCATCGCCAACCTGTGTATTGCAGCCTTACTCGGTGCCCGTTGGCTGAGTGCAGGGTATTTCCCATTAAGTAATCTCTATGAATCCCTATTTTTCTTAGCCTGGGGCATCACCGCGATGCATCTGGTAGCCGAGAAAATGAGCGCGAGTCGTTGGGTGGGCGTGGTTACCTCCCCTGTCGCCATGGGAATTACCGCTTTTGCCGCTCTGTCACTACCATCTGATATGCAACAGGCGGAACCGTTAGTTCCGGCGCTGAAATCCAACTGGCTGATGATGCACGTCAGCGTGATGATGCTCAGTTACGCCACATTAATGGTGGGATCATTATTAGCGATCGCCTTTTTAGTCGTGACTCGGGGTCAAAATGTTGAACTGCGCGGGAGTTCTGTCGGTACAGGTGGCTTTCGCCGTAAACAAGACTCCACGGGAGCGACTTCCTATCAACTGAAACGGAACCAGGATAACCTTCAGCCCCAAGGAGGCGATAGTGGAGCAATGGCGATGAGTTGGCAAGACACCTCAGGTTCGACAAGTACAGCCGTTCTGGATGCTGTCGCCTCCGCCCCATCCTCCACACCTGAGGTAGCTAGCGTTCCCACCCTTTCTCCCCAACGCCTAAACTTAGCGGATACCTTAGATAATATTAGCTATCGGATGATCGGGCTAGGATTTCCGTTGCTGACAATTGGCATTATTGCTGGTGCAGTTTGGGCAAATGAGGCATGGGGTTCCTATTGGAGTTGGGACCCCAAAGAAACTTGGGCATTAATTACCTGGCTCGTATTTGCCGCTTACCTTCATGCTCGCATTACCCGAGGCTGGCAAGGACGACGACCCGCCATTTTAGCAGCAACAGGATTTGTTGTAGTCTGGATTTGTTATCTTGGGGTGAATCTATTGGGTAAAGGATTGCATTCCTACGGCTGGTTCTTCTAGGACTTCCAGGACTGATCAACGCGACGACCAAATCGCTTACTCCTAGGTGATCCAGGGAATGACCCAATTTGTAAATCATGATTAAGCACACAAGTAGAACGTTAATCGGGGAAAATGGGCGTAGATAATCAGTTTGAGCCACTCGCTAGTGGTGAAGTCTTATCCGTTGACGAATCAGCGCAAATCTTAATTGGGCATCATACCTTCCGAGTAGGCGAATTGGCGGACGCGATCAAAACGCAGCTTGAGCATGGGTTGAGCGAATGGACTCAACATAAGGATGCCTGGTTTAGTGAGGAGGGTATCTCCTGTGAAGTCTTGCGATTTAGTGCGGGTGGTTGGCAAAAGGGCAAGGTAAGAATCAATTTGGAATTTTGTCCTCAAGAAGTGGCTGAGGAGAAGATGCCAGTAGAATCAGTCAGTGCAGAGGATGAGGATGAGTTCTCTGTGCCAGACGACTCACCCACCATGGATGAGGAACTCGATTTAGAGCAGCCATCGATGAGTTTGGATGAGGCAGATCATGACTATGAATTATCTGCCTTCAACGATGAGGATCAACAGCAAGACAGCCTTGGTGACATCTATGATGAGATGGATGAGGGGACAAGCTTTCAGATAGAGGAACTAGAAGAAGAGGAGCCACCTGTTAGCTTTGAGAGTGACTTCGATGAACTCTCTACCGATGAGGAGGAAGAGCCATCCGTCAGCTTTGAGAGTGACTTCGAGGAAATGTCTCCTGGTGAGGCGGAAGAGCCATCCGTCAGCTTTGAGAGTGACTTCGAGGAAATGTCTCCCTTAGAAGAAGAGGAACCCGTCAGCTTTGGTGATGACTTAGAGGAACTCTCTACCGATGAGGATATATCAGCGAGCTTTGGTGATGACTTAGAGGAACTCTCTACCGATGAGGATACATCAGCGAGCTTTGGTGATGAATTTGATGAACTCTCCCAAAGCATTGAAGAAGAGTTGGAGATGGAAGAAGAAAGCACCAACAACGACGACGAGTTGCTAGATTTGGGAGAAATTGCCACAGAAAGTGATGAGGAACTCGATTTTGATGCAACTTCTGCTAGTGATGAAGATGAAGATGAGTTTGATTTAGGTGATTTTTCCTCAAACTTAGAGGAAGAGGAGGACAATGAGACAGACTCGCTTCTTGATGATGTTTGGGAAGAAATGAGTTCAGAAGGTTGGCAAAGTAATCAGTAATGTTCAAAAGAATGTCCTAACCTGCCAAGGTAGCTGCTATATCAGTAACAAGCTTCTTGCCTTGTAGCCTTCTGCGATAAGAATGTCTAAAGGTTCAGATTGGACGCTAATTCACGCCCGTCTTCATCAAACGCTACGGCAAAGGCAGCTATTAGCGCCAAGTCGTCATGTTTTAGTGGCTGTATCGGGGGGGCAAGATTCCCTCTGTTTAATGAAACTGCTTTTGGATTTGCAGTCGAAGTGGAGATGGCAATTAGCGATCGCGCATTGTGATCACCGTTGGCCCGCAGACAAGGGGCTGGCAGATCACATTGAACAAGTGGCTCAGAGTTGGGCGATTCCTTTTTATCTGGAAATTGCGGATCAAGTGACTCAAAGTGAGGGAGCGGCTCGACAATGGCGTTATCAGGCACTCGGTAAGATTGCCAAAACCTATCAATTTCAATATGTAGTCACGGCTCACACTCAGAGCGATCGCGCGGAAACGGTTTTGTATAATCTAATTCGAGGTACGGGGGTTGATGGTCTCCAATCGCTGACCTGGCAACGTCCTCTAGTAGCCGGGGTACAGCTAGTACGCCCGTTGCTAGAGGTTACCCGTAGGGAAACGGGGGAGTTTGTGGAGCAACAGCACCTCCCGGTTTGGTTGGATGCCTATAATCAAGACCTCCGCTATGCTCGTAATCGCATTCGCCAAGAGGTACTGCCTTATCTAAAAACTCATTTTAATCCGAGGGTGGAAACTGCTCTGGGTCATACAGCGGAACTGTTACGGGCTGATGTGGAGTATTTAGAGACGGCGGCGCGATCGCTACGAGAGCAAGCCATGGGTTCTACGAGTGAGCATGAACCCACTACGACGCTCAAACTCAATCGTTTAATCTTACGACAAGCCCCTCTCGCCCTACAACGTCGTGCAATTCGGCAGTTTTTAGCGATCGCCCAACCGACGGCTGCCAATTTTGAGCAAATTGAAGCGATTACGGCTTTAATTGATGCGCCCAATCGCTCTCGCACCTCATCCTTTCCCGGAGGAGCCAGCGCTCAAGTGGAAGGGAATTGGATTGTTTGGCGAAATAGTCAGGGGGAGTAGTGGCTCGGCAGACCTAATTTGGTAGATTAGCTTGGGTTCGTAGTAAGGGAACCTTAGCCCTCTATTCTGCCCTAGTAACAGGCGTTAACCCAACCTAAAACTGCCTTCTGCCTGGTTGGTGAGCCTGTCGAACCACTGCCTTCTGCCATCCTATGAAGCTGCCAGTTCTGGAGATTCAACCATACCATCAACCGTTTGCCGCATTTCGGAAATTGCTTGGAGTTGATAATCGCCAACTTCCTGAATTTGATTCAGGGCTTGTGCGATCGCGTCGAGGATCTGGCGAATTTGATTCAGAGCCTCTTGCTTGGGTGGTAAGAGTTCTTGATAAAGATTAACTTGACTCCACAGTTCAGCAACTTCCAGTTTCATCGATTGCCAGTTTTCTTCCAAACCTTGTAACTCAGAGCGTTTGGCTTCTTGCTCACTTTCTTGCTGAGTCAGCATTTCCTCGGCTTGGCTAATGCTTTGGCGCATTTGCTCAACTTGGTTTTCCAGTTTTTCCAGTTCGCTTTCCTGCTGTTGTCGCTGTTCCTCGAGCTGGTTTAAGACCGGACCGAGGTCGATTTTATGGGGATCGGCGCTACTCCCTTCACTAATACCCTGACGACGACGTAAGACACGATTATGCTGATTGAGAATCTCTTCCCTCTCCCGCAGGTTGCGGCGTTGACCGACGAGGGTTTCATCCAACATTTGGTAGCGGTCTTGCTCGTCAGCTAGCTCACTTTCCAAACTAATGCGATCGTACTCGCTGGCGTTATTAATTTTGTCTTGCAGTTCTTCTACGGCTTGGCGCTGGAAGGTGAGTTCCTCTTCCTGGTCGTTGACAAACTGTACCACTCTCTCCAAATCTTGCTGCAAATTTTGCACGATTTCCTGGAGTTCACCCAGGGGCATATTTTCCAGCGCTTGAATGTTAACCTCTTGACTAATTTTGACATCGGCTGAACTGGTCGCTAAACGAGCAAGCTCTTGATGTAACTCCTGATGAGTTTGAAGTTGCAGGCTGAGTAGATGTACGGATTCCTGCTTCATCTCCCAAGCATTCCGCTGCACCTTCAATTCCGCTTGTGCCTCTTCATAAGAGGTTTGAACCTGCTCTAACTCTTGCTTACGCTGGTGAATGTCCTCAGCTTGCTCGTCAATTTCGGTTTGGCGTTGCTCTGCTTGTTGGCGCTGATTGTCTAGTTTTTGCCAATCACTATCTAGTTCTGACTGCTGTTGATCAATGATGTCAAACGCTTGATTCAACTGTTCCCGCACAGTATCTGTAGGAGCGACAGCCGTCGATAGGCGATCGAGCAACTCCTGCATCGCCGCAACATCGTCCTCACTTAAACCCGAAGTTTGTTGCAGCTGTTCTTTTTGCTCATCCCAACGCCGCTGTTCACCGCGCAGATGTTCCCAAGCGCCTTCAAGTTCCTGTTGTTTTCGATCAAACTCCTCTCTGAGGCGTTCAGTTTCCTCTTTCGTACTTTCTAGGTCTTGACGCTGCTGATCGATTTGTTCAACCTCTTCCTCCATGGCTTGCATCTGTTCCAACCGCGCTTCCATTTCCATCTCGCGGCGGTTGAGTTCTTGACTTTGATACGTCAAGGACTGCTTCCACTGTTCAATTTCTTCTTCTTGGCTTTTCGCCTTGTCCAACAGACGCGAAAAATTTTGTAAGATACTTGCCAGTCTCGTCCCGGCTGGCTCAACATCCCCTTGAATCCGATTGTTACTGACATTGACAATTGCCAAAGCCCCATCGCTCATGCCACCGGCTTCGTCTCCTGGGATGATTTCATCACCTGGGACAGCGCTCCAACTCTGATCATTCCGCTGACAAGCCAGCAGTTTGAGTTCGGTCTTACTGCCGCCAAAAGGGCCAGTTTTCTGCTTTTTGACTTCTGCTAGATACAGCACACTGATCGTCCTCTTTACTTGTCTTGTGCCCAATTCTTGACTAAGCCAACCTGAACTAAATCTTAGTTGATTGGGTTGCTGGTCGTACTGCTCCTGATGTTCTCAGAGCTAACTCTGATTTATAGACCGAGCAGCTTTGTCTACAATGCTAGCTTTTAGGAAGTGACAGAGGTAGCCGCGTCTTGGACTATTGTCCTGAATCTAAGCTACCACCGGATAGTCCTGACGGACCGAGGAATGCTACATATCTCCAACTCAACCCTCCTTAACGGGCAAGTTTAGGCAAGCTAGGAACCGAGTCGCCTTGGCTGATTGAACCCCTGTTCCTCACCATCTTCGCGCTCTACGTCAGTAGCGCGGGGTAGTTGAAGTTTATTTAACGAAGCCATTCTCGATGCATGACTTTGGCTGTATTACAATTAGTTATGAATTTCTATGAGAGATTATAAGTCCTTGGCTGATACAGACACCAGCTTTTTGCTCAATCCTACTCCATTGGCTATAAAATTTTAGCTTCAATAACTCGATTGCTGTTTTCTGGTTACTGTTTTAGGAGTATGTCTAGCCTTGACTTAAGAGACCCCTCGTTGGACAACCTGCATTGTTTTCATTTTAACTAATTCGTCTCCTGAAGCCATTGCTTTGTCCCTGTATCCGAGCCAACCCGGCTAATTGGTGAGTGACATCCTCCCTCACCAACTTCAAGAAGTATGGTGAGGGCTTCCAACATCACTGCTGGATATTGCTGCCCTGCGCCACAAATCACGGCAAAATGCCCCCGACAGCCCGACTTGACAGCCAATTTCTTTCCCCCAGAGTCCCTGGGTACTAAGTGTTTCATAGCCTCGGTTGCAGATTTCCTGTGCTGAGGCTACATCTCTATCAACCTCATATTTGCATTCAGGGCAACTGTGCCATCTATCAGAAAGTTCTTTCCTGACTTCGATCCGACAATTAGGACAAGTTTGAGAGGTTCCTTTGTGATCAACTTCAGCCACATAGACACCCTGTTGCTTGCCGACATGGAACAGGATTGACCGAAACTGACCAAAGGCGGCATCAATGGTGTGTTTTCCTAAAAAGCCTTTAGCCATTGTGCGGAAGTCAATATCTTCTACGAAGATAGTGCCGGCAATATCACACAGTTTGTGAGCCAGCTTAAACTGATAGTCTTTACGCTTGAATGCAATATGATTATGCTGTTTCTCTACCTTGATTCTGGCTTTTTCATAGTTCTTAGAACGCTTCTTCTTTTTCGACAATCTGCGTTGTAGCACTTTCAGCCGACGATGCTCTGTCTTGAATAATTTACGTCCTGGCTCTATGAATCCATCACTGGTAGCTAAATAATTATTCAGTCCAACATCTACACCAATAAAATGCCCGTGAGGTACGGGTCGCCGAATAAATATATCAGACTGAATGCTAATAACAGCAAACCATCCCATCGCTTTCTTGAGTATCCTGACCTGCTTGACAACAAACCCGTCTGGGATTGGTCTATGCAAGTTAATTTGGACTTTCCCCAGCTTGGGCAATTTGATTTGCCATCCGGTAATCGGGTTGGTGGAAAACTGAGGGAAAAGAACAGACTTCATTTGTCCGTACTTTTTGAACCTTGGGAATCCATAACCTCGCTTCTGGAAAAAGTCCCAAGCATCGTGCAATCTCCTGATGGTTGTTTGCAATACCTGAGAAGGTACGGCGGATAATCTGGGAAACTCTTTTTTGGCTTTGGGTAGGTTGTTTTGCTGCTGCTGATATCCAGGAAAGGGATAATCAGTACTCATGATGTACTCTGACTCTAAGCTACACCTATCTATGGGACACTTCCTAGAAGCAATCCAATCCTTGAGTTCCCTGAGCGCGTAGTTATACGCATTGCGACAAGTTTCGAGCCATTCGTTCAACAGCTCGACTTGTTTCTGGTCGGGATATAGGCGATAGGTGTAGTTAAGTGTCAGCATTTTTCAATCTTACCACAATTACCACTAACGGTAAATGCTAATTTTACCGGGGTTGACCGGATAAAATTAGCTTGGGGGATGTCCATGTATCCCAACGCCAAATCAGGAGATTATGGCGTGGGAATTATGGTTCCTCCCCCAAACCCCCACCGTTAGTTAACGCGAGCGATCGCTCACCGCCGTCCAACCCGCCTGATCAGGAGGTGTTACAGCAAGTCTAATCCTCAATTATACTGAATACATGGAGGTTTTGATTGACTCTTCTTCTATAAATTTCAATGGCTCTATTGAGCAAAGTTAAATTTAAAGTTTAAATTGCTCTGTTGAAACACATCCGTTAAATGATCCATTCCAGCCTAATTGGATGTTATCTTAACAGGGTCAGTCAGCGGTGGTGGTAAAGCATCAAGTTGGGGTTGAGGTTAAGATGGCAGGCAACTTGGTAACCCAACAGACCATTCGCGCCTCAGCATTGAACGCAAGGTTTTAGGAGTACATTTTCCTTAAAATGCAGGGAACGTTAAATGAAATTGATATCCGCAGTATCCTGCAACTGATCGAACTGGGTCAGCGCACAGGAGAACTTTTAGTTGAGGCGCAAAGCTTCCACACCCATAACTCTGGTAGTGATGTGACTCATAAATTTATCCAGGGACGCTCTCACCTCGCGACCCCACCCCGTTGCCCTGGACCCTTTTGGTTTGTTTTTTTTCTCAACGGACAAATTGCTTATGCGGCAAACAGTGATCACAGTTTGTCACGACTGCGCGATTACCTGCGTCGCTATCGAGCTGAAGGAGCTTTGGATGACATCGAAGAACCGTCGATTGCTTCGACCAATGCTCCCGAATATGGCTATCTTTGGGCGTTGCTAGAAAACCATATTATCACGCCAGCTCAAGGGCGCAGCATTCTCCACAGTATGGTACATGAAACCCTATTTGACCTGTTGAGCCTCCACAATGGATATTTTGTCTTCGAGGTTGATCCAGCCTTAGCGCCCCAACTCACCACCTTAGAAATTGCCCCCCTAGTGACCAAGATTATGAAGCAAGTCCAGGAGTGGAAGCAGTTTCATCCCCATATCCAATCCCCCAATCAATGCCCACTGATTACGGATGAAACGAAATTAAAGGCAGCATTACCGGAGAATGCATTTAGAACCCTCCAACGGTGGACAAATGGCAAGAATTCTCTGCGACAGATGGCTCGTTATCTCAATCGTGACATCCTGACTGTCACCCGAGCCATTTACCCCTATATCCAACGGGGTTGGATTCAATTGCTGACGTCAGCACCTCAACAAACCCTCGCCGTTCGACAACCTTGGGAATCCACCCGGGCAGATCATGCACCCTCTGTAGTCTGTATTGATGATGACAAGGCAGTTAGCAAAACCGTCGAGTATATGCTGCAAGCCCAAGGATATGAAGTAACAGCGATTCAAAATCCCCTCAAAGCTCTGAGCTTACTCTTCCAAATCAAACCAGCTCTAATTCTCTGTGATTTAGTCATGCCCCAACTCGATGGATATGAACTGTGTGGCATGTTGCGACAATCGACGACATTTCGACAAACTCCAATCATTATGCTGACGGGCAAAGATGGCTTTATTGACCGTGTGAGAGCTCGCATGGTAGGCTCAACGGACTATTTGACTAAACCGTTTGGAGCCAGTGAGCTGTTGATGTTATTGGAGAAATACGTAGGTCCGGGAGATCCGGAAAAAATGAGTTTCGATAGTTCCCGCCAAGTCCTAGAGGAGGAGGTCAAGGCAACCGATATTACTAAATCAGCATCGGCTTAACAACAGCTATCATCATGTAACA
Source organism: Coleofasciculus sp. F4-SAH-05 (assembly GCF_040222985.1). Classification (NCBI taxonomy): domain Bacteria; kingdom Bacillati; phylum Cyanobacteriota; class Cyanophyceae; order Coleofasciculales; family Coleofasciculaceae; genus Coleofasciculus; species Coleofasciculus sp. F4-SAH-05. The sequence continues at coordinate 77,887 of NZ_JAVKBY010000037.1, read as the reverse complement.
CGCAGGAAGGTAATTCTTCCGCTACAATCACCTCATAGACTCATACAGCGATACGCCCTAGCTCCATTTCGCAGTTAAGCCTGTCACAATAGAGAAAGGGATCAGTTCAGGATGAAGCTACCATAAAGGATACATTAATCATTACTCTATCTATGTTTAAGGGTATATCTCAACGATACAGCTCAGTTCACGTTCAAAATTCGTGCGCTTATTGGCAAGTCAGGTAGGGGGTTATGAGTACAGTTTTGGTTGTAGAAGACAGTTTGGCACAGCGGCAGATGATCTCAGACCTCCTCAAAGGCAGTGGGTTGACAGTCTCTGTGGCAAGTGATGGAGTGGAAGCCTTAGAACATATTCTGCAGTCTCGTCCTGATGTAGTGGTATTGGATATTGTTATGCCTCGTATGAATGGGTACGAGGTCTGTCGTCGTTTAAAGGCTGATCCCAAAACCCAAAATGTACCCGTGGTCATGTGTTCTTCAAAAGGCGAAGAATTTGATCGATATTGGGGAATGAAGCAAGGGGCAGATGCTTACATCGCTAAGCCCTTTCAGCCCACCGAGTTGATTGGCACAGTCAAACAGCTACTCAGGTCATAAATATAGTTAAGACTCTAGCTGCGAATGGTTGGAAATCCGGATTTTTTAACAGATACTGGTCAAGATCAAGCCCCAGAATTGCAAGAACTAGAAAGTCCTGAGGGTGAATTACACTTGCGATTTTACGTCCCTTCTGGTATGGAATTTGCTTTGCCAGCGACTGGGATTAAAGAAGTGCTTGAGCCATCTCCCAACCAGATCACCCCGATCCCTAATGCTTCCCCCTTATTATTGGGGACGATCAATATGCGAGGTCGGGTTATATGGGTTGGTGATCTGGGTCAATTTCTGGGAGAGCCGATCCCTGTCAATACAGACCGATCAGAAATTCCCGTCATTGCCATCGAAGATCAAGATACAATGCTTGGTTTAGCCGTGGAGCGAATTGTGGACATGGATTGGTTAGATGTGGAGCAATTACAAATGGCAATGAATGTTCCGGATACGATGGCACCTTTTTTAAAAGGAGAGTGGTTATTAGATCCGGAATCTAATCAATTTTTACGACTTCTCGATCAGGTGGCAATTCTACGAGCAGCGCGGTGGGCAGCATGAATGAACAGTAAAAGAAAGGAAAAAGAGAGCAACCTTTTGTTTGTTACTTTTTCCTGGTGAGCAAAGGGAGGAGGTCAATGGCATCAAGTACAGATTACGTTCAGGAATATACACAAGCACAAACGGCTTACGCACAAGGTAAATACCAAGAAGCTGCCGATCTTATTAGTCGGTTGATTGAAGAGTATCCCGATGATCCAAGTGCTTTGTTACTTAAGGGTCATATCTGTTGCTATGGTCTACAGCAGTACGATCAAGCACGGGAACACTATGAGCAAGTTCTTAATTTAACGTCTGAACCTGATTTTATCGAATATGCCCATAAAGGTCTAGAAGATGCTAATCAATTGTCCAGTGAATTCGATTCTGTCGATTCACCCCCATCCACAGAGGACTTCGATAACAATTTCCACGATATTGATGAAACCGATGATTTGAATGAGATACCTACATTAGAAACCTGGCAAGACTCGGAAGCGATTGATGAGTCTGAGGATTTCGATTTAGGGGCTTTAGATTTGGATGAAGCGGGACTAGGGGATGATTTTGACTCAACCTCATCTTCGCCCTTTGCCGAACCCCTGGATAGTTCAGCTATTGAATCAGAGACGACGGATGAGCCAAGTTCTGTAGATGAATCCAATCCATTTGCCTTGCGCGGTTTAGACGAAGAGAGTGGTGATGTTGACAATCTTTATGAGTCATCGAGTGATTTTGATCTAAATGACAACCCCTTTGCTGAGGTAGACTATGAAGATTATGAGGAAGGAGCGAGTGATTTTGATCTAAATGACACCCCCTTTAGCGAGGCAAATTACCCAGAAAATTTTGAGGAAGGAGCGAGTGATTTTGATTTAAATGATACCCCATTTAGCGAGGCAGATTATCAGGATCACTTTGAGGACTTTTCAGCGGAGTCTGAGGATGATACGGCGGCAACATTTGTCATGCCTCCCGGTAGCGCCCCTGAATTTGAAGATGCTCAGGAGCAGAATCCACCCTCTTATGAGTCAGAATCCCATTTCGATGAAGACTTATCGGACGTTGATCAGGAAATGGAGGGTTGGCATGATGAATCGATTGACGAGTCATATGAAGACCACCCCGTTTATGAAGACGAAACCCTACTGATGAATTCAGGGGAGTTGGGCGCAAGTTTACCAACGGATACCGATGAGTTTGACTATTCGGCTGAGGAAACAGATGAGGCGATTGAAGCATTTGAAAGCCAGGAGTACACTCAGGATGAATCAGACTTCGATCAAAATGGATTTAACGCTCCCGATGAGCACTTCGACTTTGAGAGCTTTGACGATGCTTTCAGCAATGACTCATTCACGATGGATGAAGTGGCTGAGGCTGAGGCTGAGAACTTCTCAGAACTTGAAACGGACAAAGACTTTTTAGACGCTTTTGATGTATTTGAAGATGATTTAGGCTCTCTTCCCGATTTCGCCATAGACGATCAGGATGAATTAGCTGACTCGGGCGCGAGTGAATCAGATTTTGATGTTTTAAGTAACAGCGGAGTCATACCAGCAGGTGGCGAAAGTGAGGGAGTTAGGGAAAATGGCGATGCCGTCCGAGATAGTGTAGCAGCTCACCAGCAATCGGCTCAGGAATATCGCTCAGTTGATAGTGATGAAGAAATTTTCAGTATTGGTAGCTCAACTGAACAACTCCCAGTTTTTAGTCAAGCCAAAGAGGGGGGACATGAACCGATCGTTAGTGTTGATCAAGGGTGGCTGGCTCCTTTTGAAAATGCTTCCCTCCATCATAAACAGTGGATTATCTCGTTTGCGGCTGGGATTGCCTCCGCTTTTGTTGTTGCCTTAGTCAGTTTTTCGGCACAAAGTATTGCTGCCCGAAGTTCAGTACCCCAAGGGCAAGCTCAAAGAGCGATCGCGAATCTCAAATTTGCCCATGCTTTAGCCAGTGGTGCAGCATTTGCGGCTAGTTTTGGCATTACCCTGTTTCTGGGTCGGATCACCACTCGCCAGATTCAACAAGTCACCGTGGATTTACAAACTCAGTTTGATGCCGTTGCTCAGGGAAATCTGAATGTCAGTGTCCCCATCTATTCCGAGGGAGAACTCGGTCAACTGGCTTCAGGTTTCAACCAGATGGCGCGAGTGATCCTGACCACCACCAGCGAAGCCACCCGAAAAGCTGAAGAACAAGAGCAAGCCAAAGAAGACCTGCAACGTCAGGTGATTCGATTGCTAGATGATGTAGAAGGAGCTGCACGCGGCGACTTGACGGTACAAGCTGAAGTAACAGCCGACGTTTTGGGGGCGGTGGCTGACTCCTTTAACCTAACCATTCAAAATCTGCGGGAAATCGTTCAACAAGTAAAAGATGCCGCCCGTAAAGTGACCAAGGGTTCTACCGAAAGTGCGGCATTTGCTGGCAGTTTATCCAATGACGCCCTGCGCCAAGCCGAGGAACTCGCAGTTACCCTCAACTCCGTTCAGGTGATGACCGACTCCATTCAGCGAGTCGCCGAAGCCGCCCGGGAAGCCGAGGAAGTTGCCCACACCGCTGCGGATGTCGCCCACAGAGGCGGTCACGCGGTAGAACATACGGTGGCAGGTATCTTGCAAATTCGAGAAACTGTAGCAGAAACCACGCGAAAAGTCAAGCGATTGGCTGAGTCTTCCCAGGAAATTTCCAAGATTGTCGCCGTAATTTCCACAATTGCATCCCGAACCAACCTGTTAGCGCTCAATGCCAGTATCGAGGCAGCTCGAGCTGGAGAGGCGGGTCGAGGGTTTGCAGTCGTTGCCGATGAAGTGCGGCAACTGGCAGACCGTTCAGCCAAGGCACTCAAAGAAATTGAGCAAATCGTCATGCAGATTCAAAGCGAAACCGGTTCGGTGATGACGGCGATGGAAGAAGGCACCCAGCAGGTTATTGATGGAACCAAACGGGCAGAGCAAGCCAAACAAGCATTGGAAGATATTATTCAAGTGTCCAATCGCATTGATGCGCTAGTGCGGGCAATTAAAGCGGATACGGTGGAGCAAACCGAAACATCCCGTGCTGTTGCCCAAGTCATGCAATCAGTCGAGTTAACTGCCCAAGAAACCTCTCAGGAAGCCCAACGGGTGTCTAGTGCCTTGCAAAACTTAGTTGGTGTGGCACGAGATCTACTCAATTCTGTAGAACGTTTCCGTGTGGAATCAAATGAGGGCAGATAGTCCTTGGACAGTGAACAGTGAACAGTGAACAGTGGACAGTGACAAATGACGAATGACAAATGACAAATGACGAATGACAAATGACGAATGACGAATGACAAATGACGAATGACGAATGACGCATGACGCATGACGAATGACGAATGAATGAAACCTCCTCCTCTAGCTTAGGATTGTGGCTCCATCGCTTGCTAGCTGCCATTTTATTAGGCGGTCAAGTCATCGTTCATATTCTCGGTGGCAAAATCTACCGACGCAATACCCTGGAGCAAATGGCAGTCGTCGGTCCGGATTCACTCACCATTGCCATGATCACGGCTAGTTTTATCGGTGCCGTGTTTACAATTCAGGTAACGCGAGAATTTATTAACTTTGGGGCAACTACAGCTATTGGAGGGGTTTTGGCACTGGCATTGAGCCGGGAACTTGCGCCTGTGTTAACGGCTGTGGTGATTGCCGGACGAGTGGGTTCAGCGTTTGCGGCTGAGATTGGCACGATGCGCGTGACTGAACAAATTGACGCACTTTATATGCTCAAAACTGATCCGATTGATTATTTGGTCATCCCTCGTGTCATTGCCTGCATTCTAATGCTGCCGTTATTGACAATTCTCTCAATTATTCTCGGCATGACGGGCGGCGTATTGATTGCTGTTAATTTTTACAATATTCCTCAATCTGTCTTTCTAGATTCCGCCCGGAATTTCCTGGGAATCTGGGATTTGTTTACGGCGATGATTAAAGCCGCTGTGTTTGGGATGCTGATAGCCGTCATTGGCTGTAGCTGGGGATTAACCACTAGTGGTGGTGCCAAAGGAGTTGGTCAATCCACGACAACGGCAGTCGTCACGGCTTTACTCGCAATTTTCATCACTAACTTTTTTTTGTCGTGGCTGATGTTCCAAGGCACAGGCAGTGCAGTTCTGTAGTTAGGGGTTTAAAATAGATCATTTGTGTCGATAAACAACGGGAATTTAGTCTAGTGACCTCTGCTACTTCTTCATCTTCATCAACCCAAACCATCGAACTTGCCCCTAGCTACGCGATTCCTTTGGTCTTGGTTCTGGGCAGTATACCGATTGTGCTGCTCCAAATTTGGGTTGGTTTACTCATTGCTCTTTTCGGGTTATTTTTAATGATTCAAGCGGTAACCATCCGTCTGCAATTTACAGAAACCGCATTGGATGTATATCGTTCCCAGACTTTAATTCGTCGTTTTCCGTATAAAGACTGGTCAAATTGGCGGATCTTCTGGTCATCGTTTCCAATCCTTTTCTATTTTAAGGAAGTTAATAGCATCCACTTCTTGCCAATTTTATTTGATCCTAAACAGCTTAAACGTTGCTTAGAGGAGCGCTGTCCCCAGATTTGAGACTACTTTTCGATATGCCTTGCTGAAATTAACGCTTAGGCTTGAGAACACCTTATACCAAAGGCTCTCTTGCCCGGTAACTCGCCCTTGAGAATAATCCCACCGTTTAGGGGTTGGGAATGTAAATCATTATCAGATATTAATTATTCAATGAATTCAGACGAACCACAAACCCAAGAATCCAATTTAGAACAACAACCAATCCTGGAGGAATTTGAGGAAGACTCTCCAGAGCAAAAACCCGAAACAGAACGCTCTGAGCCGTTAACCAATTCATCTAACCAATCTGACGTGACACAACCCCAAGCGGACTCTTCAAATGCTTTAGACTTACCTGCGCCAGATGATAGTCAGATGACACCATCAAGAAACCAACAGGAAACCGTCGCGAATTTAACTCAAACGATCGCGGCTCTTGAGGCGCAAGAACAACAATTGAGGCAAAAAATTGCCCAGCTACAAGCCAGCCAAAATCAGATTTTATCTGACCAGTTAACCAAAACCCAAGCCACCATCCAACAAATGCTCCAAGAGGGGTTAAGCGAATTAGAGCAGCGCAAGCAAGCCCTTTTAATTTCTGTGGAGCAACTAGAACGCCGCCGAGAACGCATTCGCACGGAAATGCGAACCACATTTGCTGGGGTATCTCAAGAATTGGCAATTCGGGTGCAGGGTTTTAAAGACTATTTGGTTGGCAGTTTACAAGACTTGGTTGTAGCGGCGGAAGAGTTAGAATTAGCCGAACCGACGGCAGAATTTTCCAAACCTAGAATGGATGAACCTCAGCCGCCAGTTTCTTCTCCTACACCCAAATTTGCTGAACAGGCGTTTCAAGATCAGATCCAGCAAATTCGGGACATTATTGACCAATACCGCAAAATGCCAGATTATTATGGTCCGCCTTGGCAATTGCGTCGCACGTTTGAGCCAATTCATGCGGAGCGAGTGTCCAATTGGTTTTTTAGTCAAGGGGGGCGTGGGGCGATTCGCACTATCGGTAGCCGCTTGCAAAATATTTTGGTCGCCTCCGCCGTGATGTCTGTAATGCGGACGCTTTACGGTGATAGACTACGAATCTTGGTTCTTGCCAATACCCCTGAACGGCTGGGAGAATGGCGTAGAGGATTGCAGGATTGTCTGGGTATTGCCCGCAGTGATTTTGGTCCAGAACGGGGGGTTGTTTTATTTGAGGAACCATCAGCCCTGGTGCAAAAAGCCGATCGCTTAATGACTCAGAAGCAACTTCCTTTAATTATTGTGGATGAAACAGAAGACCAGATTAGTCTTTCAATTCTGCAATTTCCGCTTTGGTTAGCCTTTGCTCCCGATCCTCAGCAAATGAATTATTAATATGAGCGGGCGTAAGGGTAAATGCGTACAAACCTGTTTGAGCAAGCCAGGTGGCTTTACTGATAGGATTCTCTCAACTGGTAATACGTTCATGTCTCAAGGGTAATGCCCAACTACCTTGAGCTTCAGGTATCCAAGCGATGGTACTATATCCTTGACCGTATTAATTCAGATTATGTCTGGAGTAATTATCAACAATAAAAACTCATGATTTCTCAATGGTTAAATAATTAATTAATCCATCAGTTGTTTTTATCCAACTTGTTCAGCAAGCCCTATTTAGGATTGCTATATATTATGATTAATAAATTTTAACGGATTTTAGATTGACAAGTGTTGCTGTAATTATAATTATGAAAGATGGACAGGACTTACGCAACTGTCATAGTCAATAGAAAAAAAGGATTCTAATATATCAGACTGTTGAAAATTGTGCCTGCCTGTTGAAGGCAAAAATTTTTGCTTAAATGCAATGGAGATATTTAATTAATGAGTATTCCGATTCAAGTTTCACCCGCGACGAACGAGCTGACCCTATCCATGGATCAGACCTTCGCCGAAGTGGTGAAAGTCACTATCCCGAAATCTGGGGTAGTCCCGAAAGTCGATGCCTATTTTCTGGCAGACACGACGAGTAGCATGAGGGATGCGATCGATGCTGTCAAAATTGGTATATCGGATGTCCTAACCGAAATCGGGGCGTTAGGAGCCGATGTCCAGTTCGGGGTTGGCGAATACAAAGACTTTCCGGCTCCAGATCCTGGCAGACATCCCTACGCATTCCTGCACCAGCATAGCCTGAGTGCCAACACAGCCGAGATCCAAGCCGCGATCGCTACCTGGACGGTAACGCCAGGTTTAGACGTTCCAGAGGCTCAGTTTTACGCCCTCGATCAGCTTGCCGAAGCACCAGGTGGCACGATGGGTTGGCGTGCTGATTCTCGGCGGATCATCGTCTGGTTTGGTGACGCAGCCGGTCACGACGCAGTATGCCAGCAAATCTCGGGCCTATCCTACGACATCACCGAGGCATCGGTCACCGCTAAACTAGTGGCAGAAAAGATCAAGGTGCTAGCCCTGAGTTTGAGGAGCAGCGGCGCTCCGGCGGGGCTGGACGACGATCCAAAAGCGAAAGCTACAGGGTATCAGCCATTCTGCGGCAATCCGGGCGGCACCCCCGGACAAGGGACAAGGATCGCCAAGGCTACGGGTGGCAAAATTGTCCAAGGTGTCAGTGCCAATACGATTGTGGAGACGATCAAAACTGAATTGGCAGCACAGCTCACCTCAATCGGGAACGTCAGTCTGGTAGCCAGCGGAGCGACCGCACCATTTGTAGTTGCGATCGCACCTACCGACGGTTATGATTCCCTGAGCAGAGACCAAGACCATGAAATTAGCTTTGACGTTGACTGGATTGGCACCTTAGCAGCCACCACTGAGGCTCAGATCTTCAACGGCTCCCTCGACCTAGTGGCTGACGGTGAAGTCGTTGGCGGCAAGACAGTCAAAATCACAGTTCCTGCCATCATTCCCCCACCCCCGCCCAGTCCCTATGGGCAAATTCCATTAATCGTGGAGCTATACGAACACTGGTTCACCAACAATTCCTTGGGAGGTGGTCCAGGGCGACGTCTCCTGTTGAGCCAGGACACCCCCAACCTGGCAACTCCTTATCTGATGGATAACCTAACGACTTCGTTGAAGATCCGTCCCGGTCCGAACTTTGACCCGAATGCTGACTACGAGGTGAGCTTCTACCGCGACCCCAACTATATCAGTAGTCAGTTAGTGCTGACGCCTGGTGAGTATCCGGATCTCAACGGTGGACCAATCAATTTCGGGGACGTGATCTCTTCGGTCAAGTTCAACCAGGGTGTACCACCAGCCCCACAGGTGACTCCCATACCGGTGGTGGCGGAACTTTATGACGGTCTGAACTACGGAGGTCGGAAGCTGATTATATTTGAGGATGTGGACAACCTGGCTACCTACTCCGCCTACGACAACCTGACTTCCTCGGTGAAGGTATTCAAAGGACCAAACTATACTCCAGGAGACAAGATCAGGCTCTACGACACTTTCAATGGTAGTGGTGACTACATCGAACTCGAACCCGGTGAGTATCCGGATCTCCAACAGAGCCACACCTTTGGTAATAAGACCTCATCAACCCGGTTCATCAAAGGAGATGGCACGGGGTCCGAATCCGTTCCCCCCGGCTCGATGGACTACGGACCGATTCCCTTAATCGTGGAGTTGTACGACCATTTCTTCTCCAAGAGCTCGATCTGGGCAGGCGATCCGGGTCGGCGTCTGCTCTTGAGCCAGGACACCCCCGACCTGGCAACTCCTTATCTGATGGCTGACACAGTTAGCTCGCTGAAGATCCGTCCAGGTCCTGATTTCGATCCCAATGCCGACTATGAGGTGAGCTTCTACCGCGACCCCAACTATATCAGTAGTCAATTGGTACTCAAGCCGGGTGAGTATGGGGATATCCACTATCCACCAATCCAGTTCGGGGATGTGATCTCTTCGGTCAAGTTCAACCAGGGTGTACCACCAGCCTCGCCTGTGACTCCCATTCCGGTGGTGGCAGAACTATACGACGGTCTGAACTACGGAGGTTGGAAGCTGATTATATTTGAGGATGTGGACAACCTGGCTACCTACTCCGCCTACGATAACCGGACTTCCTCGGTGAAGGTATTTGCCGGACCAAACTATACTCCAGGAGATAAGATCAGGCTCTACGACACGTTCAATGGTAGTGGTGACTACATCGAACTCGAACCCGGTGAGTATCCGGATCTGCAACAGAGCCACACCTTTGGTAATAAGACCTCATCAACCCGGTTTATCAAAGCATAACCCTCTTTGAGTCAACAAGCCCCCACTGTACCCTTCGGGTCAACTAGGGCTTGAAATAAGCCCTAGTTGACCCGCTTAAAGTCCCGCTATTCCCATAAAATTTATAGTGTTAATTGTGGAGGGTTTAAAACAATGATGCGTGAGTTGAGTTGGATTGGGCTACTGCTGATTACCGCTTACTTACTGGGTTCAATTCCAACTGGATATTTGGCAGGACGTCTGGTTAAAGGAATTGATATTCGGGAAATTGGTTCGGGATCAACGGGGGCGACCAATGTTTTGAGAAACCTGGGAAAAGGTCCAGCTTTAGTCGTTTTACTGATTGATGCGGCGAAAGGAGTGGGTGCTGTTGCTTTGGTACATGGCTTCTTTGCCCTGACGGGATCATCCGTGATGCCGGATACCTGGAAACCTTGGTTGGTGGCTGTTGTCGCGTTGGCGGCTATGTTGGGTCACAGCAAATCCATTTGGATTAACTTTACGGGAGGAAAATCAGCCGCTACAGGGTTAGGCGTCTTATTGGCTATGTCTTGGTTCGTGGCGCTGAGTGTATTGGTAATCTTTATTGGGGTCGTCAGTATCTCGCGGATTGTTTCTCTGGGTTCGATTGCGGCGGCGATCGCAGTTGCTGTGCTGATGATTGTCTTAGCCCAACCGTTACCCTACCAGATATTTGGGATTGTGGCGGGGCTATACGTTATATTACGGCATCGAGCCAATATTCAGCGCCTACTTGTCGGTACTGAACCCCGTTTAGGACAATCTGCATCAGCGGAAGCGATCGGCAGTTAAACCGTTGTTGGTAGGTGTAGCTTTTTACCTCTCAGGTTAGAACCGATGTGAACTAGGATGGAGATAGTCAGTTTCCAAAAAGTACCGTGAACCAGTACGATCCTAAACTTGCTCAGTTTAACCTATCAGGCGTGGGCTGTTGGCTCACCCTATTAGCCACCTTTCTCTTACTGGGAACAGTTGGCTTGGGCTGGCTGGTCAACGGATTCTTAATTCTGATTGGGTTAGCCATCCTCGCACCAGTCATTGGCTGGGTTGGCTTTCGGTGGTGGTTACAGCGTAACCTGGTTGAGGATAAATGTCCCGTCTGTGCCTACGAGTTTACTGGGTTTAATCGTACCGAATGTCGCTGTCCCAACTGTGACGAATTGTTGAAAGTCGAACAGGGTCAATTTAACCGCTTGACGCCACCGGGTACGATTGATGTAGACGCCGTAGAGGTTTCAGCCAAGCAGCTTGAGGATTAAGCAAGGTCAACTACTCAGGGTTACTTCGTTCAAAGAGGGATGGCTATCTCACTCCCTAGTGCAGAGGGCATGAAAATACTTGAGCAGCTTCGTAGATACGATGAAGTTGGGGAAGTTGGGGAAGTTGGGGAAGTTGGGGAAGTTGGGGGAGTTGGGGGAGTTGGGGGAGTTGGGGGAGTTGGGGGAGCCAAGGACGAATGACGCTCTGCGCCGTTAACTTTAATTGTCCCCACCTATAGCACGGTCAAATTTGTCATTCTGAACGGAGCGATAGCAGAGTGAAGAATCTCACGACTATGTTACGCTGTACTTCACTAAGCTCTGCATGACAAAAGATCAGTTTGTGACCGCTAACAGTATTGTTTACAATACTTACTGACTAATGGAGAGGGTATAACTTTGCCCTCCAGCGCTATCAACGATATAAATATGGTAATTGCCTTTTTCCCAATATCCCGGTGCTTCAACGGTTTGCCCTGGCGCAGCGGCTAACACACATTGTCTACCACTTGCCACGGGTTCGCCTGCTGAATTCAATGGTTCAATGATCAAAGCCGATTGACCAGCGCTTTGGAGGCTGAAGTTCAACGAACCGAAGTCTTGTTCCAATGTGATTGTATACTGCGGTTGAATATTAGCCACTTGACAATTGTTCCCTTGAGTGGAAGTGCCTTCAAGTTTCAGGGCATTAAATCCTGGCGTTAAACTTTGCGCGGTCTGACTATGGAGCAAACCTGCGTTCGCTAGCAGCATCGCTAAGGTGGTTGGAACAATTATCCACTGTTTCAGTCGTTTCATTATCTTAAGCTCCACTATTGTTTAAGTCTTTCTCAATCTGATTATCTTAAATTAATAGACCGCCTGAAACCGACTCTGTTCCTGTTTGTTATTTGTCACTCGTCATTTGTCATTTGCTTGGGCTCTGAGCGTAAGTTAGGTCGGAGCGGGTTTAGTTATATCAGGGTGAAAACGAAACGTTAGTGGTAAAACCCGCCCCTACAGACGCCCAATGGCACGTCTGGTCACTTAACCGTTACGAAAAACCTATACAGATCTAGTCAAAGCTAGCCATATCTTTACACAGTTTCATTCCCCCTAAGAATTGCCCGAAACCTTGCTCAAACCTCTAAAATCAAAACATATAACCTGATTTCTACAACCTAATTCTCTTCCCAGATGGAACCGAATCGAGACAACGACCAATCCACGCCTGTGGGAAATCCCTTTCAACCGCCCTTCTATAACACCTATCCGATGAAGCAACGGTTCAATCAAATCAGTGCTTGGTTTAACAGCCTGCCTACCGTTGGTAAAGTGATTGTGGTGATTGTCGGCGGCAGCTTGAGTTTATCCCTCTTGAAGACTGTTTTCCAACTGATTACCTCGTTAATTAGCCTCGCCCTATTGGGAATAATCCTCTATGTAGTGTATAAATTTTTCATTACCCCTAAGTCTCCCCAATAGTTGCCCACCCTTTATCCGCGTCGCGTGAGAATTGAACATGACTAGCCCTACCATAAAACAAGTCCATAATCAAGCGGTTAGTCGATCATTTTCATTGCGACTAAACCGGGCGTTACCGATGATGACCCGGCGGTTAGCCGCCGTGGTTCTGGAAGTGTCGTTCGTGGCGGCGAGTGCGGTCATTCCGTACAGTATCGGCGAGTATGCCAACGAGCATTCCCCGGCTGAACCCGTTCCCATAAATCCTGTAGTCGCGGCGACAGAAGAGGCGATCGCGAAAACTCTGGCATATCCACGAGCGCGATTAAATCGCCAGGTTGCCCCCCTGACCAATTTGTTCTGGTGTGGGGCAATTGTTATGCCTGTCGTCTTAGTCAGTTGGCAACTTTATCGATTGGGGAAAACGGGGCAAACCACCCCCAAACAGTGGTTAAAACTGTGGGTGGTGACACCCATGGGAACACCACCGGGATTAATCCGGGCAGTTTGGCGTGAGGCAGTCGGACGCTGGGGACTCCCCCTGGGTACAGCCTATCTGCTGTGGCGGTATACGGGCGCATTTCCCGACTTTGGCATCTTATTAGGATTGGCGGGAGTCATGCTACTCATCGAACATGGCAGTGGTTGGATTCACTCACGACGCCGCACTTTACACGATCGCATGGCAGGTACTTATGTAGTGAATGCGGCTCAGGGATTGGCATCCGGCTCATTCAACGGCTGGCAGACTGATCGGGATCACTCCGTTACCCTAGAATTTGACAACGGCTGGCGTCAACAGAGCGAAACATCAACCAATAATCAGTCTCATCATCCCTCCGTCACCACCATCGTCCTCACCTCCCAATCCTCATCTCGACGAGTCCCCCATCTGTGGTGGTGGATGCGCCGTCATCCAGGAGCAACCTTGCTGATTCTCTCGTTTGCAGGAATGGCATCGGTTTTGGGAACTTTTGTCGGGACACAGGTGTATATTCAACGTCAGGCAAATTGGCGAGAATTTAATCAGCAGAATAACCAAGTATTTCTGGCGCTGGTTAAGCAGTTGAGTTCTACCTCCGCCACCGCCTTAGAAGAACGACAAGGTGCAATTCTAGCACTGGCAAGGCTGGATGATCCCCGTGCTGTGCCGTTTCTGGTGGATTTATTGGGACAGGAAAAAACACCAAGTCTGATTGATACCCTGCAGCAAGCCTTGGTGAGTAAAGGTGCCGAAGCCCTACCTCCCCTACAACGGTTGAATCAGGCGCTGCAAAATGACCGAGACACATTAGCCCGTCGGGGAACGCCAGGAGAGCAGCAGTTAGTCGCCCTGCGACAACGGGCAACCAATCGCGCGATCGCGAAAATTCTCACCATCTACAGCAGTGAACTGCACGACGCGGATTTGAGTCGCACTGACTTGAGTCAAATGGACACCCGTTCAGTTCAATTTACCTTAGTTTTGGATAACCTCGACCTAGCCGGACTTAATTTCCGTTCCGCCATCTTAACTGGGGGCAGTTTCCAAAACAGCCGTTTTTATGGGGCGGGTGCGGATCAACGCTGGGGTACATTTGATGATTGGATTGCGGATTTAAGTGGGGCTGAACTCAAGGAAGCCGATTTAACCGGGGCAAATTTAAACAATGTTTTGATGGCTCGCACAAATTTGATCCGGGCAATTCTGAATCGGGCAAATTTAGCTGATAGCTATCTCATTGGCGCAAACTTCAGCAGCGCTCAACTGATTGGTGCTGATTTAACGCGAGCCGTATTAGAAAATGCCAGCTTGACGGGAGCGAATTTAGGCGAGGTAAAGGCATCTCTGGTGAATTTACATGGAGGAAGTCTCGGTCAAGTGAGTGCCGTTGGCGGAGATTTCAGCTTTGCGGATTTGACCCAATCCAATTGGCAAGGGGCGGATTTATCGGGAGCCAATTTCAGTCATGCCAAGTTACAGGATGCGGATTTGAGTTCGACGAAATTGGTTAAGGCGAATTTGAGTCAGGCTCAATTGCAAAATGCCAAGCTACAGAAGGCGAATTTGAGTGCGGTAGATTTACGGGGGGCGAATGTAACCGGAACGGATTTCCTCGGCGCTATGTTTGCCACAGCCGTGCCTGTTAAATCAGATCAGTTTATCACCCAACCTCCAGCCACTGCGTCGGGGGCGCGAGTACAGGGGGTGAATTTTGCCCGGGCGAAAAATTTAGATACCAATCAGTTGCAATATATCTGTAATAATGGGGGACGGCATCCAGAATGTCCCTAAAAAGCAGGGCTAATTTCTCCTGAGTTGACAGCATTTAGGCAACTAAGTTAGCACTAATTGTGCTGAATGAAGCATTTGTGGTTAGTGATTGAGCGCCATAAGCACTTAAGCAAAACGATACGCCTGTTTGATCGGGTTGTTTAGTTTAGATCAAGTCTGTTCTCAGCAAAAACTCATTGAACTAATGTTTAATCGCTCTAGGTCAGATATAAAGTTGGATAACCGATGAAGGAAGAGGAAAAGGAGTTGC
Source organism: Coleofasciculus sp. F4-SAH-05 (assembly GCF_040222985.1). Lineage (NCBI taxonomy): Bacteria > Bacillati > Cyanobacteriota > Cyanophyceae > Coleofasciculales > Coleofasciculaceae > Coleofasciculus > Coleofasciculus sp. F4-SAH-05. The sequence goes on along the minus strand of NZ_JAVKBY010000037.1, from coordinate 62,710 downwards.
AGGCGTTTGCGATCGCGCGTGATGGGATTGGTGTTATCTTACTCTCAACAGTTCAGAACCCTATTCCCAATCTTCGTACTTTAAACCATTTATTCGACCAAATTCACGGGTGTTGTGAGTCACAAGAGTGAGGTCATTGGAGAGGGCGATAGCCGCAATCAGCAGGTCATTGGAACCAATGGGCGTTCCGGCTACATCTAATTGAGCGCGAACCTGTCCAGCAATGGCAGCAGCGTTGTCATCAAACGGGAGACTGATAAACTGGCTGAAGAAGCGGTTTAAATTGGCTAAATTGCGATCACGCCTTGTACTTTTATATGCCCCGTAATAGAGTTCTGATTTCACAACTGAACACAGCCGAATATCATCTGGAGTTAGTTCTGCCAATTTTCGAGCCATGTTAGAACTTGCGCTTTCATTGAGTAGGCGAATGCAAACATTGCTATCCAGCAGATACATTACGATGCATCCTCATCAAATGTCAGTTCCTCGCGGATTTCGTAAGGAAGTTGTTCGGGACGTTCTAGCGGTTCACCCTCCCAACTGCCAATAACTTCTTCAAAAAATCTGGGTTGCCAACCCTTTGACTCTAATGGTACTGAATTGCGATCGCCAGACTTCAAGCGCTGGAAAATGACCATCACTTCTAAATCTTCATTTTTTAATCCAACTGGGACTTGAATGTGTAATACTCCATCATCCCCAACATGGGATTTCAACTTTATGCTTTCCATCGTCAACCCAACTATACAATCTGTGTTTACTCCATCAAATCGTGTATCAATCGCTCCCACTCTTCTTGAGTATCTACAATTGATTTTCCAAAAGCCCAATCCGTTTCCGTTTTCGATTTGGAAGAATTTAGCCTTTCCTTTGCGCGAACTTTTACCGTGGGATTCGGGCAAGACAAGGGAGGAAAACCGTACAAAATTCGGTTCTGGATAGAATTCTAGAAAAGGCTAAAAAGCCCTGTTTTTCGGAGAAAATCTTCCTTGTCTACCGATCTACTTTCCTTCCTTGTCTCACCTTCACCCAAAGCTTAAAAAACCTACCCTTGTGAGTGCCCCCAGCTCCCCTTAACTGAGCAGTAGTCAAGCCCCAAATCCCTTACCTCGATTTACCGAGGGTAAACAGAGACAATTCTCAAGTTGCTTGTACAACTTATCATGGTCTAAATCTTGACCAATTAGCACCAATTGATTTTTCCTGTCCCCTTTCCACTGATCATCTTCGATATTAAACCGCTTACCACTGAGGTGGAAAATGTGACGGTTTGGACTCTCATCAAACCAGAGAATTCCCTTAGCCCGGAAAATATTCGTTGTCAGTTGATTGTCTAAGAAATATTGAAACTTCCGGATATTGAAGGGTTTATCACTCTGGAAGGAAATCGAGGTAAACCCATCATTTTCTAAGTGATGGGAGTGATCATGATCATGGTGATGGTGATGCTCGTGATGTTCGTGATCGCAATCATGGTCATGGTGATGCTCATGATCGTGATGTTCATGGTCATGATCCGATGACTCATCAAAATACTGATCTGACTCAAACAATCCTACACTTAAAATCAGCGGTAATGGCACTTGGGATTGAGTGGTGCGAATAATCCTCGCCCCGTCTTTAATTTCGCGAATTCTCACCTCCAAGGCGTCTACATCACCTTCATCAACTAAGTCGATTTTATTGAGCAGAATAATATCGCCATAAGCAATTTGGCTATAGGCGGCTTCGCTATTGAATAGATCCAGACTAAAATTCTCACAGTCTACCACGGTAACAATGGAATCGAGGCGCGTCATGTCTCGCAGTTCGGTTCCCAGAAACGTAAGAGCGACGGGTAGGGGATCAGCTAATCCCGTGGTTTCCACCACCAGATAATCCACCTTGTCTTCCCGTTCGAGTACCTTGTAAACGGCATTGACTAAATCTTCATTAATGGTGCAGCAAATGCAACCATTACTCAGTTCCACCATGTCATCTCCGGTGGTGACAATGAGTTCATTATCAATGCCGATTTCGCCAAACTCATTGACTAAAACGGCAGTCTTGACACCGTCTTGGTTGCTCAAGATATGATTAAGCAGCGTCGTTTTGCCACTGCCGAGAAATCCGGTAATAATCGTGACAGGTAAGCCATGTTTCGCCGCGTCCAGGGTTGGGTCGGATGCAGACTGAGTTGTGACTGATTGCATAAGGCGCTATGTTGAACTGTCTTTAAACGTCAGAATATAGGAAGATAACGTACAGGTGTGATTCAATAAGACATCAAGCTGTACGCTGGATATGCCAATCCTTTCTCATTATTGCGTATCTGCTCACAACTGAGTTTACTGTTCTTTTGCCATGACCCTAACCCTGTACAATACTCTCACCCGTCACAAAGAACCGTTTTCCCCGATAGAGACTGATAAGGTGCGGATGTATTGCTGCGGCATCACCGCTTATGACTATTGCCATTTGGGTCATGCTAGAACCTGCATCATCTGGGATACTGCCCGTCGTTATCTACAATGGCGCGGCTATGATGTGAACTACGTGCAGAATTTTACCGATATTGACGATAAAATCCTTAATCGGGCGCGACAAGAGGGGACATCGATGGAAGCTGTCTCTGAACGCTTCATTCAGGCGTATTTTGAGGATATGGCGCGGCTGAATGTGAATGATGCGGATGCTTATCCCCGGGCGACGCATTGTCTGGATGGGATTAAGCGGCTCATTTCTGATTTAGAACAAAAAAATTACGCCTACCCCGCCGCCGGAGATGTTTATTATGCCGTGCGTCGTTTTGGTGAGTATGGCAAGTTGTCTGGACGCAAGTTAGATGAGTTGCAAGCCGGGGCTAGTGGGCGAGTTGAGGTAGAGGATTCAGAGGCGGCAAAGAAAAAAGACGCTTTTGATTTTGCCCTGTGGAAGGGTTCTAAGCCCGGAGAACCTGCCTGGGAATCGCCTTGGGGGGCGGGACGCCCTGGCTGGCATATTGAGTGTTCGGCGATGATTCGGGACAATTTGGGGGACACGGTGGATATTCATGCGGGGGGATCGGATTTGGTGTTTCCCCACCACGAGAATGAAATTGCCCAATCAGAAGCGGTGACGGGTCAACCCTTGGCGCGTTACTGGTTACATACAGGGATGGTGATTGTGAATGGGGAGAAGATGTCGAAATCCCTGGGGAATTTTATCACGATTCGGGATTTACTCGATCGCACCACTGATCCGATGGCGGTACGGCTGTTTGTCTTGCAAGCACAGTATCGTAAACCCTTAGATTTTACCGATGATGCGTTGGCAGCGGCGACGAATGGGTGGCATACCCTGAAGGAGGGATTGCTGTTTGGCGTTCAGTATGGTGAACAACTGGGGTGGCAAGACTCAGATAAACGGCAAACTTCTGTTTTAGAACGGTTTCAAGCCGCCGTTGATGATGATTTCAATTTTGCTGAAGGGTTAGCCGTATTATTTGAACTGGCAAAAGAGTTGGGGCGTGAGGGGAATATTTTAGTACATGAAGGGAAAACCCGGACATCGTCCCAGGAATTAGAAGCACAATGGCATACCTTAGTAGAATTGGCGCAGGTGTTTGGACTTGAGGCGCAAGCAGAGGACATTAGTCAGGAATCGACGAGTGGGTTAAGTGACGCAGAAATTGAAGCACTGATTCAGCAACGTACCGAGGCGCGGAAACGGAAGGATTTTGAGATGAGCGATCGCATTCGGGATGAACTCAAAGCCCAAGGGATTACGCTGATTGATCAACCCGGTGGTGTCACTCGTTGGCATCGCAATTGAATGCGGGATCTGTACGGCTAATCCTCCCTTGGAGGGACGGATTTGCTTAATGGTTTTGAAACAATGGTTGTCAAGATCAAGAAGGGATGATACCTCCTTCTCTGAGTTGGGAGGAAGCCGTACCTCCAGGTGGAGCCGCCATTTATACGGGGGATACGATTCCAGAGTGGCGGGGTAGTCTGTTAATGGGTGTCTTGGGTGCGTCTCATCTGCATCGCGTTACCTTTGAGCCACAGTCTCCCTATCAGGTTCAGAGTCATGAAGTGTATTTTCAAAATGAGTTGGGTCGGCTTAGGGAAGTGATTATGGGACCCGATGGTGAGCTTTATGTTACCACGAGCAACTGCGATGGACGCGGGAATTGCCCCCCTGACAAAGATAAAATTCTTCGCATCACCAGTGGCAATCCTTAGACACAGCCATGTTGAACAGCTTTGAGGAGGCGATTGAAATCGCTGCTACACAAACAAAGTCCGCCTGCGCGGACTGGGTTATAATACCCAATCCGCCTTTGTCACCCCCTTTATCCTTTGGCGGCTATTCTCCACACCCCACACCCCACACCCCACACCCCACACCCCACACCCCACACCCCATTGAACACCCATAAAGGGGGTAGCGTTCCCCGGATTTGGTATTGTTTTCAATTACCTGTCTGTAGCTAGAAGTCAAACGAGGGATGGGTAATTTACTCTGTTTTGGCTAAATCTGTTCAAAACGCTGAAAACTGACCATTCATGAAAATCCTACTTAACGGTTCACGTCGATTCACCCTTGTCGTCTTTGCTACTGGATTTCTTTTCTTGGCTAGTCCTCACCGGAGTGTTGCTCAAGATGAGATGGTTCCTATTCCCGCTGATGCGAATTCATCCCTTGGTAATACCGATAGTGAAGTCTATTTTGCCGATATTTTGGTTAGAGGTAGACCTGTATTCCAAGTGGGTAGCCTTGCAGATCTGGGCGCAAGAGAACGGGCAAAAATTATTAATCGGCGGGTTAACAGTCTTTTGGCACAATCAGAAACTTTAGGACAGGTAACTGTTAAACCGGATGACCCTCGCCAAGTGGCAACCTTGCGATTGAATAATCGAGTATTAATGACGGTTACTCAACAAGATGCCCAAGATTTTGGTTTGTCTGTGGAAGCCTTAGCCGAAAGATGGGCAGAACAGCTGAATCAAGCAATTAAAAAACCGCCCTTGGCGATTGATGTGGGACAGCGTCTCTATGGAACAGTACGACAACTTTTACGGGATACGGTGACAAATCTCCCCTCTTTATTAGGGGCGCTGGTTATGGTTGGGATTACCTGGGGAATAGCGAAAACAGTGCAGTTTATTGGCTTTAGTTGGGCGCAACGGACGGAAGGCGATCGCAGTACGGAAATTCTGATTGGACGTTTGGGTTATGGTGGCGTCTGGGTACTGGGTTCAGTTGTTGCTTTAGGGGTTTTAGGACTAAATTTTGGCGCATTATTAGGGGCATTAGGACTCACCAGTGTGGCGATTGGTTTCAGTCTCAAAGATGTCTTGAGTAATTATATCTCTGGGGTGATTTTACTCGCGGCTCGACCTTTTGGTATTAATGATCAGGTGGTGATTAGTGATTATGAAGGTACGATTACGCATATTGACCTCAGAGCAACCACGATGAGAACCTATGATGGGCGGTTAGTTTATATTCCGAATCAAGAAGTATTTTCTGCCAGTATTATTAATAATACGGCTTCACCGCGCCGTCGTAGTTCGGTGATGGTTGGTATTGACTACGATGCTGATATTACTCATGCCAAACAAGTGATTCAAACGGCTCTTGCCTCACTTGCAGGATTAGAAAAAGAGCCGCCTCCGGAAATTTTGGTAATGGAATTAGCGGCGAGTACGGTGAATCTGGAAGTGCGGTTTTGGGTGGATTCGCGACGATTAGGGTTTTTGACGATGACATCTCAAGTCAGTCAACGTATAAAAGAAGCACTGCAACAGGCAAATATCGAAATGCCCACTGATATCTATACATTAATGTTCCGCAATTCTCCTCTATCAACGGATACAATGGGTAATTCTCAGTCTCACCAACCACCTTGGGTTAAAACCCAAAGCTAAGAACTCAAGTTAGCTTTAGCTGACGGGATATTGATTTCAGTCCATAGTGGTAATTTTTTATTGTTTTAAAATAAAACAATAGCCTATAAAATTTAATTTTTTTAATCCAACTTACGGCAGATACGTCACTCCGCGATCGCTGTACCCTAGAGAGATGTAAAGTAATTCAACCCCAAGATAAAATATCAGGTGTAAATTGCTAAGTTTTAGAAATGGATATGCATACACCACCAACCCTCACCTTATACGAGAAGCTAGGCGGACAGCCAGTTGTTGCTCAAATTGTGGATGATTTTTACAAGCGTGTGTTAGCAGATGATACCGTTAATCACTTTTTTGCTAACACTGATATGGAAAAGCAACGGCGTCATCAAACCGCTTTTGTTTCCCATGCGTTGGGAGGTTCTAATCAATATAGCGGACGCTCCATGGAAAAAGCCCACGCTGGATTAGACTTACAACCGGAACACTTTGAATCAATTGCCAGTCACTTGGGTGAATCACTGGCTGAGTATGGACTTACACAAGAGGAAATCACCAGCGTGCTTGAGCGTGTCTCAACATTGAGAGAGGCTGTTTTGTACAAGTAAGAATCCTTGAATATGGCTGAATTTAAGAAGTTAACTAAGATAGCTTAAAGGTAACATCTTAAAATAGGGAACTTGCACCGTAAATTGATTGGCTTTACACTAACATCACGACATCAAAATTAGCCAAGCTGATCAATCGAATGCAACTGTCACTTTTTCCAGAGACTCAAACCTCGAACGCCAAAGATAAATCGGTGTTCAGTGATCCGAGTTTTGCCAGCAACAAGCTTTTACCCGTACATCGGTGGATACCTTGGATTGCTGGCTTTTCCAGTTCTTTTGTGCGCGGCGTGGTAGAAACTAAGCTTCCTCAACCGGGAACGGTTCTTGATCCCTTTGCGGGTGTGGGTACAACCCTCGTTGAATCAGCATTAATCGGACATAATGGTGTTGGTTTTGAGATTAATCCCTACGCGGCTTTTGCTTGTCGAGTTAAAGTCAATGCATATAAACTTAATCCAGAAGATATTCAAAGAGAGATAGGGCGATTCCAAACGTTTTATGACTATAGCGTGACGAGTGGATATTTGCCGATGAGTCAGCCACCATCGGGATTCCGAACCCGCCAAGCATTCTATAGTCCGACTGTGTTAAGAAAAGTCCTGATTGTTCAGGATTTTATTGATTCTGTGGATGATGAGAAGATTCAAGAGATGTTTAGATTGGCGTTTGCGTCAACGATGGTTCATTACTCGAATTATTCCTATGAACCTAGTTTAGGAACCAGACGTGCAGCAGGTAAAAAGAATATTGCGGATTTTGCCGTTTTTGAATTAATCACGGAAAAGCTTAATCAAATTGCTTTGGATGTTAAATGGCTTTCTAAAAATTTGCCCCGTCATTCATTCCAAAACAAGATTATCAACGCATCATTTTTTGATTGCCCACAGTATCTTAAACCGAATTCAGTTGATCTTGCAGTTACATCACCCCCTTATCTAAATAATTACCATTACATTCGCAACACCCGCCCCCATCTCTATTGGCTAGGGTTTGTCAACAAGCCTGATGACACTAAGATTTTGGAACAGCAAAATTTTGGCAAATATTGGCAAACTGTGAGAGTTCAAGATCAGGTGAACTTAAATTTTCCCAATCCACCAGCCGAACTTATTGACAAAATCGAGTATCTGCGTACAGTTAATACACAGCGAGGTATCTATGGTGGCAATGGATGGGCTAACTATGCCGCCTCTTATTTTAATGATTGTTATCATTTTGTTCAGGGACTTCGATACGTTCTCAAGCCGAGTGCTTCAGCATTTGTGGTGATTGGAAATAGTATTTTGCAAGGAGTCATGTTCCCCACCGATGTTTATTTAGGTAAAATTGCTAAACAGTCGGGTCTTGAGTTTGTCAGTATAAACACGCCACGAGATACTCGCGTGGGAAATAGTATTATTCAGTCAAATGTGCGGGTTACCAAAGCGGATAATGCTTGTCGATTATACGAATCGGTGGTTGAATTGCGTCAGCCAAAATAGTTTTGAATCTTTTCGATTAGTTGATCACGATTAGGACGTTGACCCTGCCATTTTCTTTCCCAACTTCGACCTGGGTGCAAGGTGTCCCATTCAGCCAGGAGTTGTCCATAACGGTTAATCCCTGGATCATGATTTCCAAAGCCATCGATAACACTATTCCATAGGGGTCGATATTGACGAATGATGGATTGGATTTGTCGATTTTATGGGCGCACGCCATGCGCCCCTACGGTTTCTTGTAATGAGTTGAGTACAATTACTTTAAGCTTTGGTTCTCAGCTTAAGTGGTGGGTATGGGGTGGTGGATGGAGTATAGTGTGTTTGAGTGCAGTTTGAGTGATAGTTGGTAGACTAAGTTGCGATCGCGTCTAAGCAAGGTGATTAAGCCAGACTAGGATAGCATTCGCTTTTACTTCCTCTGTTGCTGTTGTCAAGGGAAGGTTGAGCGCATGGACATGATATGAATCCCGATTAGGCGACAAACCTGCACGATTGGCTCTAGCCGGATATAATAAAGAGTTCGAGATAAATGCTTTAGCCCAGAATCTAGGAGTCTACCCGCCCGTGGTTGTACAAGTCGCCAACAGCATCTACGAAACCCAAACCATCGAAATTGCCAAACAGCTTCTCGACGCCACTCGGCAAAAACGCTCCTTTTTTGCCCAAATGCGTGACAATATGCGCTGGGATGATAAACTCCTAGCTTGGGCAATGAGTAATCCGGGTTTGCGGGTGCAGCTTTTTCGCTTCATTGATGCCTTACCCGCCCTCCAGAGTAAGACTGAGATTGCCCGTCATTTGCAAGACTATTTAGGGGATGAATCCGTAGAACTTCCCACTGCCCTGAAAAATTTACTCAACTTTGCTAATCCTGACTCGATGCCGGGACAATTAGCGGCGTCAACGGTATCCACGGCGGTGGAAACCTTAGCGAATAAGTATATCGCTGGGGCAACGATTAAGCAGGTAATTAAAACAATTGAACGCCTGCGGAAAGATAAGATGGCATTTACCCTAGATTTACTGGGGGAAGCCGTGATTACGGAAGCCGACGCCCAGTCGTATCTGGAACGCTATCTGGATTTGATGGAACAGTTGACTCAGGAAGGGAAAAATTGGTCAACGATGCCGCCAATTGACCAAGCCGATGGGGAAGAATTACCACGAGTTCAAGTTTCTGTCAAGTTAACCGCATTCTATTCCCAATTTGACCCCCTAGATCCAGAGGGTAGCAAAAAACAGGTGTGCGATCGCATCCGGATTCTGTTACGTCGTGCTAAGGAATTGGGGGCGGCGGTTCACTTTGATATGGAACAGTATGTCTATAAGGACATGACTCTGGGCATTCTCAAAGAATTGTTGATGGAAAACGAATTCCGCGATCGCACGGATTTAGGTATCACCCTGCAAGCCTATCTGCGAGACGCTAAAGGGGATTTAAACGATATTATCACCTGGGCAAAACAACGGGGCAATCCCCTCACCGTGCGTTTAGTTAAAGGGGCATATTGGGATCAGGAAACGATTAAATCCTTACAAAACCATTGGCAACAACCGGTTTATAACCAAAAAAGCGCCACCGATGCCAATTTTGAGGAAATGACTCAGCTATTGCTAGAAAATCACCAGTATCTCTATGCTGCCATCGGATCACATAACGTGCGATCGCAAGCCAAAGCCATCGCCATTGCAGAACAGTTAAATATCCCCCGTCGCCACTTCGAGATGCAAGTTCTCTATGGAATGGGAGATCAACTGGCAAAAGCCTTAGTACAACGGGGACATCGGGTGCGGGTTTATGCACCTTACGGGGAACTCTTACCCGGAATGGCATATCTGATTCGCCGCTTACTAGAAAATACCGCCAATAGTTCCTTCCTGCGTCAAAGTTTAGAAGAACGCCCCGTTGACGAATTAATCGCACCCCCGGTTGTGGATGAGGAACCTGTAGAGACGCGCCATGGCGCGTCTGGAAACCAAGCTGTAGGGGCGGGTTTTACAGATAACGTTACAGCGAAAACCGATAACTTGACTAAACCCGCCCCATCCCCCATCCCCCATCCCCCATTCGCCAACGCCCCGGATACCGATTACGCCCAAGCCGAAGCCAGGGAAAAAGCCCAAACCGCCCTGCAAACCGTGCGCCAACAATTGGGTAAAACCTACTATCCCTTAATCAACGGCGACTATCAACCCACCACCGAAACCGTTGATTCCGTTAATCCTGCCAATCCCAGTGAAATTATTGGTAAAGTCGGATTACTCTCCATCGACCAAGCCGAAACTGCCTTAAACGCCGCCAAAGCCGCCTTTCCCGGATGGCGTCGCACCCCGGTTAAACAACGGGCGGATATTCTGCGTCAAGCAGCGGAATTAATGGAAGGGCGTCGGGAAGAACTTTCCGCCTGGATATGCTTAGAAGTCGGCAAAGCCTTACGGGAAGCCGATGGAGAAGTCTCCGAAGCCATCGACTTTTGCCGTTACTATGCGGATGAAATGGAACGGCTAGAAGGTGGGTATATCTATGATGTGGCTGGGGAAACTAATCGCTATGTCTACCAACCCAGAGGAATTGCGGTGGTTATTTCGCCCTGGAATTTCCCCTTGGCAATTGCCACAGGAATGACGGTAGCCGCATTAGTCACGGGAAATTGTACCTTACTTAAACCCGCCGAAACCTCATCCGTGATTGCAGCGAAACTGGCAGAAATTTTAGTCGCAGCGGGAATTCCCCCCGGTGTGTTTCAATATGTTCCCGGTAAGGGTTCCCTTGTGGGGGCGTATATGGTGAAGCATCCCGATACTCATTTAATCGCCTTCACTGGTTCCCAAGAGGTGGGATGTCGGATTTACGCCGATGCTGCGATAGTTCAACCGAGTCAAAATCACCTGAAACGGGTGATTGCCGAGATGGGGGGAAAGAATGCGATTATTGTCGATGAGAGTGCGGATTTAGATCAAGCCGTGGCGGGGGTGGTGAAGTCGGCATTTGGGTATAGTGGTCAAAAATGTTCCGCCTGTTCACGGGTAATCGTGCTCGACCCTATCTATGATACCGTTGTCGAACGATTAATCGAAGCCACGCGATCGCTCAATATTGGTGCGGCGGAATTACCCAGTACCCAAGTTGGTCCAGTGATTGATGCTACTGCCAGAAATCGGATTCAGGACTATATTGAAAAAGGGCGGCAAGAGGCAGAAATTGCGGTGGAATGTGAAGTCCCCGAAACGGGTTATTTTGTGAGTCCCACGATTTTTACCAACGTTTCACCGGATGCCAAAATTGCCCAAGCGGAAATCTTTGGTCCTGTGGTAGCGGTGATTCGGGTTAAAGATTTTCCAGACGCCCTGGCTGTGGCAAATGGGACAAATTATGCGCTGACGGGAGGATTATATTCTCGCACACCGTCCCATATTGATCAGGCATCTACCGAGTTTGAAGTTGGCAATCTCTATATTAACCGCACGATTACCGGGGCGATTGTTTCGCGCCAACCCTTTGGTGGGTTTAAACTATCAGGGGTAGGTTCTAAAGCGGGGGGACCCGATTATTTACTCCAATTTTTAGAACCGCGCACGATTACGGAAAATATTCAGCGTCAGGGGTTTGCCCCAATTGAAGGAGTTGATTAAACGGATGAAAATCAAGCATTTCATTGATCTGCATAAAGGACTAACGTTTCCGGTGATATTAGCCTTGATGGTGGCGTATCAAAATTTCACCATCGGTTCTTGGGTTTATCTCGCCCTGCATAGTATGTATGGGTATATGTGGATACTCAAAAGCCGCATCTATCCCGATAAACAGTGGGAGCAAGACATCTCTTTGGGAAGGGGTTTATTTCTTTTTGGGGTTCTATTGCTCTACTGGGTTGCTCCGTTTATCTTGATTAGTAGTGGCTCAGAACCGACTCCTCCCCTGATTGCTGCGGCGATTGCGATTAACCTCATGGGTGTCTTTCTCCATTACAGCAGTGATGCTCAAAAGTATTATACGCTCAAGTATCATTCTGGACTGATTACCGAAGGATTTTTTGCCCGGTGTCGGAATACTAACTATCTGGGAGAAATCTTAATCTATGGAGCTTTTGCTCTGTTAACTCAGCACTGGTTACCGTTTTTAATTTTAGCCGGGTTTATTGCGGGTATTTTTATTCCCAATATGCTGAAAAAAGACCAGTCACTCTCCCGTTATCCGGAATTTGCTGACTATAAAGCTCGTTCGGGGTTGCTATTCCCTAAACTGTTTGTCCCAAAATATTCTGAGACTAATAATTCAGATATTGCTCAGAACGTCAGTTAGTTTTTATCATCAACAGAGAAAAACCGAACCAATAGGCAACAGGTAATTCGAGAACATTTCTTGTCAATTTTGTAAGAGTTAATCAAGTCGATCCCCGATTTATGTAAAAAGTCGGAGATTGGGTAAAAGGATCACCAAATTTTGAATACATTTCTTAATAGATTAGGGTAGCATCTGAGTCGTCAATCCACTCATTACTCGTAGACTAACACTAACGGATGTTACCCAGTTTTTTGCCAAAACCCTCGTTCAAAATGCCCCTGCGCCTAGTCCTTGTCATTCCTTTCCTACTACAAATTACGGCGGCGGTAGGATTAACAGGCTGGCTTTCCTTACGCAATGGGGAACAAGCGGTTAATGAACTTGCCAGTGATTTACGTCAAGAAATCGCTGCCCGGATTCAACAGAAACTCGACAGTTATTTGCAGATACCCCATGCATTCAATCAACTAAATGCCAATGAGACTTGTCTGACGCAGCTAGAATTAGGGAGTTTAATCAATTGTGAGAAAACGTTCTGGCATCAGATGCAAGTTTTTCCGGTTAGCGCTACAGCAATTGGTACAGAAGATGGTAAATATTTGGAAGTGATGCGGCAAAAACAGGGGGAATTTCAAATTCATGAATCAGTTAATTATACTAAAAATATTTATCAGACGAATCAGCAAGGAAATCGGATCAAGGTATTAGAAACTTCTGCCTACGATGATCACCGAACTCGACCTTGGTATGAAGAGGCTGTAGAAGCAGGTGAAGCAACCTGGAGTGAGGTTTTTCGCTATGAACATGAAGACACATTAGCGATCGCGGCGAGTATGCCCCTGTACCGTGAGGATGATACGTTGCTGGGCGTAACCAGTACGATTTTGTCTCTGTCTCATATTAGAGACTTCCTGAAAACTTTGAAAATTAGCGAATTTGGACAGACGTTTATTTTAGAACCGAAGGGGAAAGGAATATTAGTTGCCACATCGATGAGTGAAGATACAGTGGTATCCAATAATCATACTAAATCAGAACGGAATGACTCGATTACCAGTGATAACCCCTTGATTAAGGCGACGGCGGACTTTTTGGTGGGAAAGTTTGGCAGCTTTGAGAATATCCAAGGGGAATATCAGTTAGATTTTACGTTAGATAAGAAGAAGCAATTTGTCCAAGTTCTCTCCTTTCAAGACAATAAAGGACTCAATTGGTTAATTGTTGTCGTGGTGCCCGAAGAGGAATTTATGGCACGTATCCACGCCAACACGCGCACAACCATTCGGCTATGTGTAGCGGCGTTGATTCTTGCCACCCTTTTGGGATTCTTGACCTCACGTTGGATTAGTCAACCCATTTTACGATTGAGTATGGCATCTTGTGCGATCGCGAGTGGGGAACTTGATCAACGAGTCAAAGTCGAAGGGATTTATGAACTGCGGATTTTATCTAAATCCTTTAACCAAATGGCGCAGCAGTTGCAGGAATCCTTTACCGCCTTGGAAGATGCCAAAGCTGAACTGGAATTGCGGGTAGAACAACGTACAGCGGAATTGAAAACAGCAAAAGAAGACGCGGATACGGCGAATAAAGCCAAGAGTGAGTTTCTGGCAAATATGAGTCATGAACTGCGAACGCCACTGAATGGGGTGTTAGGCTATGCCCAAATTCTGCAACGATCAAAAACGATGAGCGATCGCGAATTGGATGGGGTGCGGATTATCCATCAGTGCGGTTCTCATTTGCTGATGTTGATTAATGATATTCTCGATTTAGCGAAAATTGAAGCCCGGAAGATGGAACTCCATGGCAGCGATATTCATTTTCCCTCATTCCTGCGTGGCGTTATCGAAATTTGCCGGATTCGGGCGGATGCAAAAGGCATTTCCTTTATCTATCAACCGACTTCATCCCTTCCTGCTGGTATCCACGTAGACGAAAAGCGACTGCGACAAGTTCTGATTAATCTCCTCAGCAATGCGATTAAATTTACCGATGCTGGCGGCGTTACCTTTAGAGTCGGCTATGCGGATACTCAACCCCTTCAACGTATCGGGGTAATGAATGGGTATAGCACAGAAGGAGTATCTCGTCAACCCAAAACATCAACCCCTCCCGATCACCGAATCCGCTTTCAAATCGAAGATACCGGCGTAGGGATGAGTCCCCAACAATTGCAACGCATCTTTTTACCCTTTGAACAAGTGAGCGATCGCAAACGTCAGGCGGAAGGAACTGGACTAGGTTTAGCGATTAGCACCAAGATTGTACAACTCATGGGCAGTACCATTCAAGTCCACAGTAAAATCGGGAAAGGGAGTGTATTTACCGTGGATTTAGACTTAAGAGAAGCCAAAGAATGGATACAAACGACTCCCGCCTTTACTCAAGGTAGAATTATTGGTTATCAGGGCAAACCCCGAACCATTCTCATTGTCGATGATCGCTGGGAAAACCGTTCAGTCATCGTCAATTTGCTCGAACCCTTAGGATTTGATGTCATTGAGGCGAATAATGGTCGAGAAGGATTAGATATCGCCATGACAGCCTCACCGGATCTGATCATTAGTGACTTGATCATGCCGATTATGGACGGCTTTGAGATGATGCGACACATTCGCCAGTCCAAAACCCTGAAAAATATGCTAATCGTAGTATCGTCAGCCAGTGTTTTTGAGATGGATCGGCATCACAGTTTGGCAGCCGGGGGTAATGATTTTCTGCCCAAACCCGTTCAAATTGATGAGCTACTCCAGACATTACAACAACATTTGGGACTGACCTGGATTTATGAACCCGCATCAGGGAATGGTAGTCAGTCGGCGGCGGTTAAGGTAACACCATACGAGCCACAAAAACCGGGCAAACCCGAAGCGATTATTTTTCCGGAAGAGGAGTTAGACATTCTCTGGGATTTAGCCATGAAAGGTCGGATTAAACTTCTCCTCGAAAAAATTGATAGTATCGAGAGTTCTGATCATAAGTTCGCCCCATTTTCTCAATATATACGCCAGCTCGCTAAAGGCTTTCAATTAAAAAAAATACGAGATTTTATTGAAAAAAATCGGTGCATTCACTAAACGCCATTAACCTATCGCTAACACCTAGAAATTATCGCCATGCTTAAGTCTAAATCTACTACATTGAACCGGATCGAACAACGCAACAAGGCAATGATAGACAAGTTAAATAAAACGATTATTCTAATTATTGACGATAGTCCCAACAATCTAGAAATACTCTCAGAAACCCTGACTAGCGCTGGATTTGAAATTGCCGTTGCTCTTGATGGAGAAACCGCGCTTGAGCAAATTGCCTATGATCCACCGACCTTAGTTTTGTTAGATGTGATGATGCCAGGAATTGACGGATTTGAAACATGCCGACGCCTAAAAGCTAATCCTGACACTCACGAGATTCCGATCATTTTTATGACGGCTTTGACCGATACCATTGATAAAGTTAAGGGGTTAAATTTAGGCGCTGTAGACTATATCACCAAACCCTTTCAGCAGGAAGAGGTATTAGCACGAGTGAAGGTGCATTTGAAACTGCGAACCTTAACCAAAACCCTAGAAGAACAGAATACCCGATTAGTTGAGGAAGTTGAACAACGGGGTAAAGCAGAAGCCGCCTTACAAACATTGACCCAGGAACTCGAACAACGGGTGGAAGAACGGACTAATCAACTTGCCCAAGCCCTCAACAATTGGCAACAAGCCCAAGCCATGCTAGTTCAAAGTGAAAAAATGTCCAGTCTGGGACAAATGTTAGCCGGGGTTGCCCATGAAATTAATAATCCCATTACTTCGATTCATGGCAATTTAAGCTGTGCCAGCGAATATAGCCGAGACTTACTCAAACTCCTGCAAATCTATGCTCAACATTATCCGAATCCAGTTCCCGAAATTCAAGACAAATCTCAAAAAATTGACAAGGATTTTCTGGTAAAAGATTTACCCAAAACCTTTAAGTCGATGGAATTAGGCATCGAACGCATCTGTCAAATCATTAAAAGCTTGCGGAATATATCTCGCCTCGACGCGGGCGAAATGATGATGGTTGATTTGCACGAGGGGTTAGATAGTACGCTGGTTCTCTTGCAACATCGGATCAAACCCTCCGGGAAACATTTAGGCATTCAAGTGATTAAAGAATATGGTAAGTTACCGCCCATTGAATGCTATCCTGGACGCCTGAGCCAAGTGTTTATGAATATTCTGGCGAATGCAATTGATGCCTTAGAAGAAGCCGAATTTAGAAAGCAAAATTCAGAGAAAATGTCAGAAAGTAATACAACCCCCGCGCTTCCCACCATCTGGATTCGTACCAGAGGGATTGATAAACAGCGAGTAGAAATCCGTATTTCTGATAATGGTCCTGGTATCCCTGAAGAGATACAAGAAAAGCTATTCCAAGCCTTTTTCACGACCAAACCCTTTGGCAAGGGAACGGGGTTAGGATTATCGATTAGTCATGAAATTGTCGTGGACAAACACGGCGGACAGTTATGTTGTGTGTCTCACCCTGGAGAAGGGGCTGAGTTTATCGTTGAACTTCCGATTGGTTAATGAAGGGAAGATGAGGAAGATAGGGAAGATAGGTGTCAGATGGGGAAATTGTGTAGGGGTTCACTTTCACTACTATCGTTTGAAATGGTGCGTTACGCTTCGCTAACGCACCCTACACCCGCCCCGACTTGACAAATGACCAATGACAAATGACAAATGACAAATGACCAAAATAAGGAGGTGAAACCATTGCCGAGAGTTCGTGTGCGCCAACATGTCAATCCCTTGAGTAAAAAATACCTGACTCCTGTAACGCCTCCCCCGTGGGAAAAGGTATATCATCAACCCATGCAACCGCTACATCTAGATATAGGTAGTGCTAGGGGTGAGTTTTTGTTAGACATGGCAACCCAGCAACCCGATTGGAATTTTCTGGGATTAGAAATTCGGGAATCTTTAGTTGAGAAAGCCCAAGAATTGGTAGCGGAGTTAGGA
Source organism: Coleofasciculus sp. F4-SAH-05 (assembly GCF_040222985.1). Classification (NCBI taxonomy): domain Bacteria; kingdom Bacillati; phylum Cyanobacteriota; class Cyanophyceae; order Coleofasciculales; family Coleofasciculaceae; genus Coleofasciculus; species Coleofasciculus sp. F4-SAH-05. The sequence goes on along the minus strand of NZ_JAVKBY010000037.1, from coordinate 45,448 downwards.
TTAAATAATCTTCATTTTATATTTTGCAATGTCGATAACTCATTAGCGCCAATTTTAGCCTCTTTGCCCCAGGGACTATTAAAGCGCGTAACCATTCAATTTCCTGATCCATGGTTCAAAAAACGACATGCTAAACGCCGTGTGGTTAAACCGGAATTGGTCACTACTTTGGCAAAATATTTGGTCAAAGGCGGCGAAGTTATTATCCAGTCTGACGTTGAAGCCGTAGCCCAGGAAATGTGCGATCGCTTTACCGAGAATCCAGCCTTTCAACGTCAAGGAACCGAGTGGTTAGCCACGAATCCTCTACCTGTTCCCACCGAACGAGAAACCTACACAATAGCCTGTAGACAACCCGTTTATCGGGCGTTGTTTGTGATTGGTGATTAAGTGGGTAATTCGTCATTCGTCATTTGTCATTTGTATTAATTAAAGGTGTAGGGGCGGGTTTAGGGATTTTCTTCTCGCTATTGATGATCAGGTTTATTCAAAACCCGCCCTTCTACGTCTTATTAAAAAAAGATTCCATTTTATTAATTATAGGTGTAGGGGCGGGTTTAGGGACTTTCTTCTCGCTATTGATGATCAGGTTTATTCAAAACCCGCCCTTCTACGTCTTATCTTTGATGTTAGTCAGGGCGGGTTTTGCTACATACATTATCGGTGGGATTCAAGATTGAGTGGCTAAACCCGCCCCTACAATTGATTCATATCATGTCCTGACGATTGCCCATAATTGCAATGCCGTAATAACACGGGTTTCAGGCGTTTTTATTCGGGGTGTTTGACCGGACATGATATCACAGACGTTCTACCGGAACCTCTCTACCGGATCGTCACGCGATCGCGCCCCTGTCGTTTTGACTCAAATAGTGCTTCATCAGCCGCCTGCACCAGATTTAAGGGATCATCCTCTGGATGGGGAATCATTGAAGCAACCCCTAAACTCAGGGTGATAATTGAGGAATATCCGCACATCCGATAGGGATCATGGGAAATATTTAATGCTTTGACACGTTCTCGGATTTGCTCTGCTAATTGTACCGCTTGCTCTCCATTTATTTGTGGCATAATTATGGCAAATTCTTCCCCACCAAAACGAGCAACCAAAGCCCCTGAATGCTTGACGCACTCCCGAATTGCCTGGGCGATTTGCTGTAAACAGAAATCTCCTGTCAGATGACCAAACGCATCGTTAAACAGCTTGAAAAAATCGATATCTGCTAAAATCAATGCCAGGGGAACCTCTTCTTCCGCTAATCTCTGCCATTCTTGGGCAAGGTGATCGTCAAAGTCGCGGCGATTCGCCAGCTTGGTTAAGTCATCAATTCTTGATAAATACTTTAACTGTTGATTCTCTTGCTCTAACTGTCCAATACGCGGATCGGTTGGCGATTCCAGGGAGAGTTGTTCTCTCAAATAAAGCCGATATAACTCACAGCGGATTGTCGCCTGATTTCCCTGTAGTTTTATCAGCCCCATACTCTCTAATTTATACGCCGCGATCGCGTCTAAACGCACAGTCTCTGTTGCCATAACCACCTGTTGCAACGCCGCAACTAACTCTGGATTCTTTTCCACCGTGGCGAATTGACGCCGCAAATGATGACTATAAACTCCCGCCAGGGTTGGTGCTTCCTTTAATAACTGCGGTAAGGTGAGATCCGCGTAACGCAGGTAATAAAATGCCAGTTGAATTAAATAAGGATGTCCTCCCACCATTGCCATTAAGTCGCCGACTTGAGACTCATCAATCCCATCGAGTTCATAACGACGGGCTAACTCCTGCACTTGCTCTAACGTCAACTCCGGCAAAACCAAGGGTAGTCCCACATTAAAGGGAGATTGATTAATATTTAATGACGTATAAATTTCCGTCGAATGCACCACAACAAAGCGCAGTTGCTCAAACCCCTCATCCAGTTGGGCTTCTTCATGCCAAGAACGCATTAACGGCAGAAAGTCTTTGGCGATTTTGTTATACTCTAACAGCCGATTGACTTCATTCAATGTCAGGAGAATCGGCGTGTCAATTTGCTCCAGCAGATATCCTTGAAAATAGAAAGTGCAGCTAACTTTACTGCCAATATCCTCATTCCAATAGTCATCCAGATTAGGTGGGAGCTGCAACTGCCGAGCGACGTTAGCACAGAACCAGCGCAGAAATTTATCCAGGTTGACAAAAACCGATTCATCAGCTTGTTGGAAGTCCAGATTAACTATGTGGAATCCTTGCGCCTTAGCCTGAGCAATAATCCGTTGCAGCAGAGAACTTTTCCCCATCTTTGAGGGCGCTTTGATCCGAATGATACTGCCGGGTATGCCAATTTCTGCGTAAGCGAGTTCTTCGACAGGGGGGCGATTGATGTAAAATTCGGAGTTAAGTGGCAGAGGACTACCAGGGAATTCTAACCGAGCTGATGTTCTAGTTTGGTTTAACATAGTAGTGCTTGAGTGGCTGAGAGGGAATGGGGCTGAGATATCTTCCTTACGGTTGATGATATAGTGCTCAACTACAGTATTAATATTATTTTTATTGACTTTTTCTCCAATAATCTGAGAAAGGCGTTGCCAAAGTTTAGCACCAACATCTCGAATATAACTCTCTTCATATCCAATGTTAGCCGAAATCTCCGTATAGGTTAACCCTTGCCACGTCAAGTGAAAGACCTGTTCTTGAATGTTACTCAGTGGCGGCTCACGAAGCATCGCACTCAGGACAGCTAGCGCTTCTATACTATTCATTGAGTATCATTATGTATTGTATTAACTCAGCCTTTTTAAGTTTATTTTAGAGGACAGAGTGCCAAAAACCAACATTTTCCAACAAAAATGTCTATTTGGGTTCATCCTGAACACCAGAGCGGAAATTATAGGACATTATCCAACAGACAAGATAGAATGGGAGCAGTATACTGAAAAATGAAAATAGTCAGAGTTGTGATTTTTATATAAAAAAACCACAGAACCACGTTTAAAAATACATTTTATTACGTCAAAAACCTCAAAATGTTCATGACTAAAAGTGAAAAACTAGATCAAATAATTTTTAAAATGGTTTAGGGACTAATTGACGCCGTTTTCAAAGACAATAAATGCTTGGTTTCGGTCAGAAATAATCGCATAAAAATTACTCTGAGACATAGCCACCAAATTTGCCATTTTTTTAAACGCCTGTATAGCAAACAGAGTATCCAGGAATAGAAATTGGTTTACTCCTGTGTCAGCAAATAGTGGACAATCATCGTGGTAGACTTTGGGTGGAATCTAAACTCAATCAGGGTGCAACGTTTTACTTTACTTTTGCTGATTATCAGGATTAAAATAATGGGTACTCAAGGCAAGTTAACTGATTTCCCTCTACCAGCGATTTTTCAGTGGCTTGAGAAAGGGCAGAAAACTGGTGTACTAGCGATTCAACCCTTCAGCGCTGTCCGCTTCGCGTCTGATACAAACTTGCACTCCAATGTAGACGTTAGAGGAAACACGGGAAATGAGGAAGATAGGGCGTCAACCCTCAAGACGCGCCATGGAACGTCTCAAGAATCAGTCGGGACGAGTATTGAACAAACGTTACCACCTGTAGCAAAACCAAAGCAGATCACAAAGCAGATCAACTCGTCTCCACACATTCAACACTTCCCCAATCACTACATCTGGATAGCTCAAGGTCGAATAGTCGCCGCCGCTAATCGGTTCGATGGACAGGGTTTGATATCCCTGATTCGACGGGATCAATGGGTAAGCGATCGCGTCTTAAGCAAATTATTACAGCGTTGCTCCCTGAATCACCAACCCTTGGGGTTATGGCTCAAAAGTTACGGAGTCTTGGATAACGCACAACTCGAACAAATCTTTGAGATTCAAATCGTCGAGCAAGTTGTTCCCCTATTTCAACTCAAGGATGCTCAATTCAAATTTGAATTGAGAGCGGCTCTACCTGCACTGGAAATGACCGGTTTAAACATATCTGCAACCCAAGCCACAATGATGGTATCGGGAGCGTTGAAACGGTTTAGTGGGTGATGGGGTGATGGAGAGCTGGGGAAGCAGAGGGAGCTGGGGAAGCAGAGGGAGCTGGGGGAGCAGAGGGAGCTGGGGGAGCAGAGGGAGCTGGGGGAGCAGAGGGAGCTGGGGGAGCAGAGGGAGCTGGGGGAGCAGAGGGAGCTGGGGAAGTCGTGAGTTAACTCAAAACTCTACCTTACACTATTGCCTGTTGCCTGTTCTTTGACAAATGACAAATGACAAATGACAAATGACAAATGACAAATGACAAATGACAAATGACAAATGACAAATGACGAATGACGAAAACTTTAACCGCGATCGCAAACCCATTTCCACAGCGGATGACTCGGACCTTGATCAGATATCCGACGCACCTGATGCACCAAGCGTTGTTTTTCAGCGGGCGGAATTCCAAATAAAATGTTGCGACTTTGCCAAACTAAAACCGCTGTCGTCATCCCAATACAGATAGCTAGCCCCAAAATAGGCAGACGGTTAAATGCAATACTATATCGTAAACCTGACCAGGTAAAATGCTCTTGCAACAACAATAACTCATAACGCCAACCCCAAAGACTCAGCGGAGCAACACTAATCCAAAGAATACCCACGAATAACCAACGACCATACACCGTAAGTTGATGCAGGCGCTGAACTTTTACCTTTATTGTCGGATCAAGGTGATCTGGAGTGTTGTGAGAAGTCTGAGTGTCTGACGGCTCCATTATAATTAAAGACAATTCCAATTTATGCTTTATCCAAAAATTCAGCTTCGATAACCTGAGTGGCTTTGGTTTGACCCGTGCGTTCTCTCCACAATGCTAATAGGGTACTGGCAATAAAAATACTCGAATATGCACCTGCGATAAACCCCACAATTAGGGCTAGGGCAAAATATTTTAACGTTTCTCCGCCAAACAAGAAAATAGACACCAACGTTAATACCGTAGTTAACGTGGTATTAATTGACCGGGTAAGGGTTTGATTAATCGCATCATCAACTATTTGATCAATATGTTGGTCGGGATGCTTGGCAATGACTTCCCGGATGCGATCGTAAATAACTACGGTATCATTAACAGAAAATCCAATAATTGTCAAGAGAGCGACAACAAAAAGGCTATCAACCTCTACCCCTTGGACTAAACCCAAAATGGAGAAAATGCCCAACGTGACCAAGACATCGTGAAGTAAAGCGATAAACGCCAAAAAAGCATAGTCAAACTGAAACCGGAACGAGAGGTAAACCAGAATCCCAGCAAAGGAGACGAGTAATGCCAGTAAACCGGATGTAAATAACTGTTGTCCGATGATTGGACCTACCGTATCAATTTGAGTCGCGGCTGGATCGAATTCCCCAATCCTTTCACTTAGGGCTGCTTGTAACTGACTGCGCTGTTCAACATCTAACGTTTTCGTCCGAATCGTCAACCCTTGTTGTGCAGCACCGATACGCTGAATCGTACTATTACCCAGATCCTGTTCATTGAGAACCTCGCGCACCTCTGCCAGCTCTATCGGTTCGTCGCAGTTACCGGGTACACTACAATCGAGTTCAACTTGCAGGCGTGTCCCGCCGACAAAATCGAGACCAGGACGCAGAGGCGCTCCTAGCTGTGCCGTAGAAATCGCCATGGAAGCGATACCAGCCAAGATGATTACGGCGGAAATGATCCACCAGAGCGATCGCTGTTTAATTACACTAAATTTGGTCATTTGTTATTCGTCATTCGTCATTCGTCATACTCGAAGAGCGCGAGAAGCAAGCTACGTCATTCGTCATTCGTTAGCGTGTGTAGGGGCGGGTTTAGTTATATCAGGGTGACAACCAAACGTTAGTAGTAAAACCCGCCCCTACAACTGTTCTAATTCTCCCTCATGACCGAGATGGTGACAGATTCGGACAAAACAGTTGCGGCTTCTGGCGCACCCCAGGAAAGCTTAAAACCAATAACAGCATAAATGTGCGAGTACAGGTAACGGCAGTAAACAGACTGATCACAACTCCAATCCCTAGGGTAACGGCAAAGCCTTTAACTAAACCTGACCCTAGCCAAAATAGAGCCGCACAAGCAATTAACGTGGTTATGTTCGAGTCTAAAATACTGGAAAATGCTCGATAAAAACCAGATTCGACAGAGCGATAGAGGGTTTTCCCCTCACGTAATTCTTCTCGCGTCCGTTCAAAAATTAACACATTCGCATCCACCGCCATACCAATACTGAGAATAAACCCAGCAATTCCTGGTAGAGTTAACGTTACACCAATCAGGGCAAAGGCGGCTAGGGTGAGTAGAGCGTAGATACTCAGCGCCACATCCGCAATTAAACCGGGGAGACGATAGTAGATTGCCATAAACAGCAACACTAAAATTAAACCGCCAATGGCAGCATAAATGCTGCTTTGAATACTATCTCGTCCCAGGGTAGCGCCGACAGTGCGATTTTCCACGATTTCCACGGGTAACGGTAACGAACCCCCTTTGAGTTGGGCGGCTAAGTCACTCGCCCGTTGCACATCAAAATTCCCGGTAATCACCGCACTACCGCCACTAATCCCCGTTTCGGCGTATTCGGGACCCACCGTGGGGGCGCTGATTAGGGAGTCATCCAGGAAAATCCCAATACTGCGCCCTGTACCTGCCAAGTCTCTAGTCAGTTCCGCAAATCCTTGTCCCCCTTCAGCATCAAAACGGATGGCGACTTGCCAACCATTACCCGCTTGAGTCGGTTGCGCGAAGGCGTCTTTCAGGTTTTTCCCAGTTACATTTGTCTTCTCAAACAATTGTGCGATCGCGGTGTTCGAGCGTTCTAAAGCCGCTTGATTTTCTGCGATCGCCTTTTGATCACCACCCTCTTCAGTCTCCAGTAGAGCGGCTTGCTCAAATAGCAGTTGCTGGCGCAATTGTTGCTCAATCTGAAGCTGGGCTTCTGTACCTGGTATTTGCTTACGGAAATCCAGTTGTGCAGTTCCCCCTAGCACCCGTTCCGCCTGTTGCGGATCATTCACACCGGGGAGTTGTACCAATATTTGATCTGAGCCAATGGTTTGAACTTGAGATTCAGAAACACCGAGAGCATTCACTCGACGGTCAACCACAGTTTTAACAGCCTCCAACTGATCTGGCGCAATTTCAGTAATCTCCTCTGTGGTTTTCACCTGAATTGTCAGTTGTGCGCCACCCCGCAAATCCAGTCCCTGCTGAAGAGGAATCTTCACCAGCACCACAATTGCCAGAATGATCAGAACTAGAATCAGGGCTACTAACGAACGCTGTCTTTGCATAACTGTGACCCGCCGCAATAAATGCTATCTTAATCTGTTTCTTTCATATCTTGCACCATTTTCAGTCAGCTCCTCTATCTGCCAAGAACTCAAATTCTTGATCAGCAAGCCACTGCCCACGCTTAGTGGAGCGAAATCCATTCCAGTCAGCTTTAGCTGACTTTAGCTTTTAGCCTTGGGTTTGAACCCAAGGCGGTTTAAGGTGAGTGGTGCAAGATCTGAGTTAAATCTGAAGTGCCAACATCTTTTTTACCCCCTCTGCAATCTGCTGAGGTTGGACAATAGTCAAGCTTTCCAGAGTGCCATTATAAGGAGTAGGAATATCTTGAGACGAGAGTCGCAAGACAGGAGCATCCAATTCATCAAAGAACCGATCATTGATTGATGCCGTCACCTCCGCCCCAATACCACCAGTTTTCATACATTCTTCCACAAGAATCACCCGATGGGTTTTGCAAATCGACGCGCCAATGGTTTCAAAATCCAAGGGCTTCAGAGAAATCAAGTCAATCACCTCTGGATCAAACCCTTCTTGCTCTAGAGACTTCACCGCTTGGGTGACATGGTGACGCATCCGCGAGTAGGTGAGAATGGTGACATCTTCACCCTCTCGGACAACCTCGGCTTTATCCAAAGGTAGGACATACTCCTCATCTGGCAAATCTTCTTTTAAGTTATAAAGAAGAACATGCTCAAAGAACAAAACCGGATTATCATCCCGAATCGCCGCTTTGAGCAATCCCTTGCCATTGTAAGGAGTGGAACAGGCGACAATCTTTAAACCCGGAACCGCTTGAAAATAGGCTTCTAGTCGTTGAGAATGTTCCGCACCCAGTTGGCGCCCCACCCCACCGGGTCCACGAATCACCATGGGAATTTTGAAATTACCGCCAGACGTGTAACGCAGCATCCCAGCATTATTGGCAATTTGGTTAAATGCCAAGAGCAAAAAACCCATATTCATGCCTTCAATAATCGGTCGCAACCCCGTCATTGCTGCGCCCACGGCTAAACCGGTAAAACTATTTTCGGCAATGGGAGTATCCAGAACTCGCAGTTCACCATATTTTTTATACAGATCCTTGGTCACTTTGTAGGACCCGCCGTAGTGACCCACATCTTCACCGAGAACGAATACCGCGTCATCACGAGCCATTTCTTCATCAATAGCTGCACGCAACGCATTAAAAAAAAGTGTTTCTGCCATCAATACCTCATCAGAAGTGGCAAATGTCATCCTAGCATTGCCTAAGCAGCAGGGGAAGCCGGGAAGCTGGGGGAGCAATGTAGAGACGTGCCATGGCGCGTCTGGGAGATGGGGGAGATGAGGGAGATGAGGGAGATGGGGAAGTCAACGAATGACGAATGACGAATGACGTAGCTTGCTTCTTTTCGGGAGCGAGTATGATATAAGACGAATATCACTGACTCAAGCCAAAATTAATTTTTTTATTATAAAAATTAATTTATTGAGGTTTTATTAATTAATCAATTGCAATTAAAGCAATTAGAATTTCCTATTGATAAGTCATAGTAATAAATTTTGTTCATTGCTGCCTCTAGAGATTAGTTTTGCTTAAAAGGGATCGAAAAACTACAGATTTATGTATACTGAATGACTGTGTGAGTCATGACAGTGCATTCTACAGCAGAATTATTTTACATTATGCCATTTTTTGGACTAATTTGGACAACATCATGGGTAAGCTGTTTGCTGGCATCCAGCCAGGGTCTATTAAGAGTACCCGACTACATCACCAATGCTTTGCCGACTAAAGTTTTATCCGTTGTTAACAGCCCACTCGAACAACCAATATCTCCTTTTTTTTCATCTCCAGTTTATTCAAACGTCTGGTCTAACAAATCTTCAGTAACAACACTCGCCAATTCAGGATTAGCTAATGATTTAGGCAGTTTACCATTTCCATTCGCCCAGACTGCTACTGTCGCGGCTCATCCATTCAGGGACACGGCTCAATCAGTTTCTTGTCCAGCCAAGTCAGATTCCCTGGATGATGGGGGCAAATCCCAACCTAACCATGATTCCTCATCGGCTTTAGGAAATTATTCATCTGCCAACCATCTCTCAAACGCTAGTCTACCCCAGAAAATCTGGAAAATGATCGAGAATTTGTTTTCTTGGGGTCAACCCGTTGCATCCAAAGAAAAAACCTCGGCTGAATCCGTAGTCATAATCAGCGCTCACTCTCAAACACGACCTCGTGGCAGAAATAAGAGTCAGGCAATAAGGGAAAAACGGGGCTTTTTGCAATATACCCAAAGGAGTAATAAATTAGACCATTCGGCTGAACAGCAGCAATTCCAGGTTGTGGTGAAAGGGCGAACGATTGCCCAATTGCCGACTCAAAAGCAAGCTGAACAGATGGCGCAAAGTCTCACGCTGTTGTTCTGTGACTCATCAGATGTATCTAAGATAAATTCATCGGTACGAGCTATCCTGTCTGATGGAATACCTGTGGTGAAAGCAGGCGATCGCGTATTATTTAAAGTAGATGATACTTTAGCCAAAGACTTAGATCAGCATCGAGAACTTCTGGCAATTGAATGGGCAAATAACTTGCGTCTAGCGTTAGGACAATCGCCATTAAGTTTGGCAGACGCCCAAAAGCAGATGTACAACTTAGTTGAAACATCGAGTACCATTGAAGGCATAGCATCTTGGTACGGACCCTATTTTCACGGTCGGTACACAGCTACTGGGGAAATTTACGATCAGCATGATCTGACAGCCGCTCATCCCACCTTACCATTTGATACCTATTTGAAGGTCAAAAATTTAGAAAATGGTCATAGTGTAATTGTTCGCATTAATGATCGCGGTCCTTATATTCCGGGTAGAACTCTGGATTTATCCCGACAAGCCGCTCGTTCTATTCGGAGTGAAATAATAGGAGTTATTCCATTTGAAGCTACACTTATGGAATCACGAGGAAGGATGAGGGATGAGGGATGAAAGAGATAATAAAAATGGGGAAGCTGGGGGAGCAAATGACCAATGACCAATGACGAATGACCAATGACCAATGACCAATGACCAATGACCAATGACCAATGACCAATGACGAATGACCAATGACCAATGACGAATGACCAATGACCAATGACCAATGACCAATGACCAATTCTTAACTTGGCGTAAGTGACAGTTCAGGATGTCTGGTGATTATTTGATTAATCGGAATAGCGATAATGAACTCTGATCCGACACCGGGTTGAGACCGACAAGTTAACTGACCCCCATGGTTTTCTACAATAATTTGATAGCTAATCGATAGACCCAATCCAGTTCCTTTACCCAGGGGCTTGGTGGTATAAAATGGATCAAAAAGTTTTTGGCAGACGTCTGGACTTATCCCTGGACCATTATCGGCAATCCGAATCACAGCATGAGGTATTTTTTGACAATAACTTGCTCCAGGTTTCTCAACACTAATATCCTGAACCTCAGTGCTAAGTTTAATTTGATGAGGAGTCTTTCCACCTGAAGCTTCCAATACATCTACAGCATTAGTGAGTAAATTCATGAACACTTGATTGATTTGCCCTGCATAACAATCGACTGGGGGTAATTTGCCATAGTCTTGAATCACAGTAATTTCGGGATGCTCAACGCTAGGTTTCAGGCGATGTTGCAAAATCAAAAGAGTACTTTCAAGTCCTTCATGAATATCGGCGGACTTCATTTCAGTTTGGTCAACCTTGAGAAATTTTTGTAGGGACAAAACCACCTGCCGAATCCGGTTAGCTCCGACTTTCATGGAATTCAGTAGTTTTGGCATATCTGCCATCAAGAAATCTAGATCAATTTCTGTGATTCGTGTCTGAATATCGGCTACAGGTTGGGGATAATGAATGCCATAGAGTTCGACTAACTGCATTAAATCGCGCAGATAACAGATGGCGTAATCGATATTGCCGTAAATAAAACTGACAGGATTATTGATTTCATGGGCAACCCCGGCAACCACTTGCCCCAAACTTGACATTTTTTCTGTGTGAATCAGTTTGGTTTGAGCTTGTTGCAGCTTCTGTAATAAATCAGTGACGTAGTGAGTTTCCGCTGCCAACGCCACTTCTGTTTGCTGGTGCAGAGCAATCTCTTGTTTCAGCCGCTCATTGATTTGCAACAGTTCAGCCGTTCGTTTAGCGACTCGTTTTTCTAACTCATCATTCGTTCGTTCTAGGGTTTCCTGAGCGAATTGGCGTTCGGTAATATCTCGTGTTACCCTAGCAAAACCCCGTAATTGTCGGTCTTCTCCCCGTAAGGCAGTAATCACAACATTCGCAAAGAATGTTGAGCCATCCTTACGCACTCGCCACCCTTCTTCTTCAACACGACCTTGCTGTGCAGCTATTTTTAAGGACTTGTCCGGTTGTCCCTGGGCGATATCTTCAGGGGTATAAAAACAACGGACATGTTGACCCAGAATTTCTGCGGCGCGATATTGTTTAATTCGTTCGGCACCCGGATTCCAGCTTACGATTTTACCCTCTGGATCGAGCATGATAATGGCATAGTCTTTGACGCCATCGACTAATAAGCGAAACTGCTCTTCGCTTTCCCGGTGTGCGGCTTCGGCTTCCTTGCGCTGGGTATTATCGCGAGCAACCGCATAAACTAAGTGCTGATTGGGGCATAGAGTGATGTTCCATGAGAGCCATTTATAGGAGCCATCTTTGCAGCGGTAGCGATTTTCAAAGGAGACAATTTCCTCACAGTCCCTGAGCTTTTGCAGTTGCGCCAAGGTCATCTGCTGATCCTCTGGATGCACCCATTCAATCCAGGGGCGGGCTTTAAATTCTTGGCTATTATATCCCAGGATTTGCTCACAGATGGGGTTGACTTGCTGCCAATAGCCATCAGGACTGGCAATGAAAAACAGATCGAGGGTCAGGGTTAAAAATTTGTCTTGATTGCTACAAAACGCATGGTTATTTTGTGTTGTATCTCCCTGAGACTTAGGGATAGGGGGTTCTGCTGTTTGGATGATCATCGATTACTTACCTGATTGATAAGACTCAATTGTGCGAGTGAGAAAAACTCAAAATGATACTACAGGTCTTTCAAATACCTAAACCGACTTGGCTGAGTCACTATATTATCTAGAAAAGCCGAATAACAGCTAGACCTCTGAAGTCTATCTATTTTTTGTCAAACGCTGTTGTGGTCAGGCAAGCAGATACACCCTAGGGTATGATAAAGCTTTTCGATCGTTATTGCTAGTTTATTCTCTACTATATATTCTCTAAATATAAAAGACAAAGGACAAATCAAAACTTAGACAATTAGCCAGGGAAACCAGAGGGCTAAACTCAGTAAGCTGAGAAATAGAATCGGTAAAGTCAGAATCAAGCTAAGACGAATATAGTAAAACCAATGCAGGCGCAAACCTTTACGTGCTAAAACCTTGAACCAAATTAACGTTGATAAACTACCCAGAGGAGTAATTTTTGCTCCCAGGGTACATCCAATCACATTAGCGTACTCCATCATTTCCCGAATCGCTGGATCACTGGTTGTGTCTGAAATTGCTATAGCATTCAGCAACACAGTGGGTAAATTGTGAAATAGGTTTGACAGCCCAGTAGCCAGAGAACCTGTGCCTATTGCTGTCAGGGTGAACCCCCAACTAGAGAGGGCGTCTAGCTGATTGGTAATGACATGACTCATGCCAACTTGACCTAAACCCAGGACGACACCATACATCAGGACACTTAACCCCATCAATTGCCAGGGAATTTCCTGCCAAACTTTGCCCACAGAAATAATCGGTGTGGTATTTGGGAGAAACCCCCGTCTCGCCAATCCTAGCAGAATCAACGCCGCGATCACAGGCACGATCCAAGTCGGCAGAGAATGGTCTTGGGCAATCCAGTATGCCAGAGGTAGACTGGCTAAAATAACCATACCCCATCGACAAACCAAGGGATCACGAATGGCTTGGCGTGGTGGCGGCAGGTGAGTAAGTTTGTATGTGCATCGAATGTCCCGATGGAAGTAGAACCAGAAGCTCGCTAAACTGGTTGCGATCGCGACGAGTGTCACCGGCATCATCACCAGAAAATAGCGAAAACCGGATGCGCCGCTATAGTTTACCGCAAGCAGATTGACCGGATTGCTCACAGGGAACAATAAGCTAGCTGCTTCAGTGATAAAACTAACCGTAAATACAACAGCGAAAACGGTTTTAGCCCTGAGGCGTAGTAAACAAAGGATCTCCATCACCGGAGAAATCCAGATTAATGCCATACCCACATTGGTCAAAACAATCGTTCCCAATGCTCCCAGAAACCCGAACAAAAGGAAAAGCAGACGCCCTTGACCTATCCCCAAAACCGTTAATTGTAGCGCTAACCCTCGCCAAAACCCGGCTTCATCCAGAATCCGGCACAGAATGAGTAGGGCAATCAATGTGAGTACAGTGTTGCCAACGGTTGCACTAACTCTAAGTTCGTCCATTAAGGACACACCGCTAACCAGAGTAAACATCCCCCTGTCTAATGCACCCAATCCGATGCCCAATCCTCGCAGTTGCCAGATAATCAGGATAAGCGTGAACAGAAAAATCAATAGTGCCACACAAAGAAGCCTGTTTAATCACTGATCACCCTTTAGCACTAATATTCTATGGTTTGTCGCCCTAATCCTGCCTTAATGTATATCCGTGATGCCACTGAGGTAGATTTGCCCGCGATCGTGGAAATTTACAATTCGGCTGTTCCCAGTCGCATTGCCACCGCCGATCTAGAACCTATCTCAGTCGAAAGCCGTATCGCTTGGTATCAAGAACATACACCAAACCGTTACCCTCTTTGGGTCATGGACTGCCATGAACGATCCAATTCTACAGGTCAAATTGCTGGTTGGCTCAGTTTTCAGGCTTTCTTAGTACGCCCAGCCTACCATGCAACGGCTGAACTTAGCGTCTACGTGTCTCCCGATTTTCGGCGTCAAGGAATAGGACAACAACTGCTGCAACGCGCCATCAAACAGACTCCTAAGTTAGGACTCAATACCTTAGTTGCCTTAATCTTTGCTCACAACCAACCCAGCCTACAACTCTTTCAAAAACATGGCTTCCAACGTTGGGGTTATTTACCTCAAATAGCGGATATGGGTCACATTGAGCGTGATTTGGTAATTATGGGACGTCGAGTGTGTTGATTAGTCATTAGTCATTAGTCATTAGTCATTAGTCATTGGTCATTGGTCATTGGTCATTGGTCTTTGGTCATTAGTCATTAGTCTTTAGTCATTAGTCTTTGGTCATTGGTCATTGGTCATTAGTCATTTGTCATTTTTAATTTGTCTTTGTTCTTTGGTAATTGGTCTTTAGTCATTTGTCTTTTGGGCGGGGCGGGTTTTGCCGCCAAGCTAGCGATAACAATCAATATTAGTCCCTCGCGCCCGCCCCTACACACAGATGTCATGACACCTCTCTACATGACTCCCCCAGCTTCCCCATCTTCCCCATCTTCCCCATCTTCCCCATCACGCCTGTTACCTGTTATCTTGAATTACCTTCTCGACTAAATCAGGATGACGAATTTTGACCCAATCCGGAAACGCTAGATAGGGATCATCCGTTAGCTGACGTTGTAAAAGCTCAATAATATCATCGACTTCATTGACCAAATCAAAGACAAAAATATTAAATTTCATCGTTTGATTGACATTGAAGTCTAGCGCCAGGAAATGTTCAACATCAATATCTTTACCTAATCCCAAAACAAAAAACTTGATATCTTTATGATTTTCAATTTTGCTACAGGCTGAAGCAATACATTGAACAAATTGCTTTTCGTCATCAAATTGACCATCAGTATAAATAATAAAAAAGGCTCCTTTCCCATTAGGTTTGCCTTCAGTTAACCAAGTGTTAACACAATGGTTTAAAGTCGGAGCAACAAAGGTTTTGGTTTTTGGTTTATTTTTGACGAACAGCTTCCAAACTTGAGAGGCATCGTTAATCACAATAGGTTTGGGTTTGACCCTTTCCCGGCTGAAGAAGTAAACAGAGGCATGATTGTCAGCCGGATAGCCCTGCTTCAGGGCAATTTTTTCATCCGCTTTATTCCCGGATTCAGAACCAACTGACAAGCTGAACAGATATTCTCAACGTGTTTTCTCACCGTTGATGTTTCAATATGTAACGATTGAGCGATATCCTGATCCGAAACGCCAGCCAATAGCAATTTCAGCACTTGCCTGCGTCGTGGTGTCAATCCCTCAAAGGCTTCGGTAAACTGCCAACGGTTCATGCTCGCTCATGCAACTTAGATGGGTTTATTTTCATTTTGATGAATTCTAGATCAGTTTCCCAGTGTCTGAGTCTGCCAGGAAGAAAAAATCTAAGTGTCTCCTGTTGGTTGGCAAAAATAGGCTAATTTTGATTCTTCAGAGATTAAATTAGCATACTTTAGCAAAAAAATAGCTGTTCTGCGGCATAATCGCCACTCCTTAAGCTTCCCTAGGTTCAACTTAAAAAATTTTTATCTGTGGGGGCGCACGTCAGTGCGCCCTTTATTTTATGTGGTGTCTGTCTTTCAGAGGCATCACCACACCTAGGCGGCACAAGTTTCCTGAGAATGATGTAAACTTTTGTTAAGAGAGTATCGGAGTAACTGAATATGACCACCCAACTCGGCTTTGGCAAAGTCCAACCCAAACAACAGAAAGCCAAGAAAAACAAAGTCAAACGGGCATCCGCTTCCCACAAGTATGATGAAATGCAAAAGTCGGGATTACCGGAATTCAATATCTATGTCCGGATTAAGGGAGAGAAAAACTGGTTACCGGCTGGCTCAATGGCAGTGAATCGCAGCAGTCAAATCAACCAGGCGTTATTTCAGCAAGAAGAGGAGTTACTCAAAGGAATATTTCGGCTATTCCCCAAACTGCGGAAGCGCCAAAGCGAGTTGGAATATGGTCATCGACTCAAAGAGTTTAAGGACGAACCCATCGTTGTGGCAACTCGTCCCCAAGGAACGCCAGGGAATTTGATTCAATCCGCTGTCAGCCAAGTTAAAGAACGTTTTTCATCATTACTTCAGCGTCAGTAGGTGATTGGAGAAGTTTTGACCTTTCGCTTCGCTCAAAGAGTCTAGTTTTGTGTATATAGGGGCGGGTTTCACTACTATCATTTTTTACCTCACCCAGATTGAACTAAACCCGCCCCGACGTAGAGACGTAGCATGCTACGTCTCTACTCCTTGCCTTCTACCATTTGAATCCATCTTCACGATGATAAGGATCACTGACTGAACAAAATATTCTTGCTAAGTATTTAATTTTCGCGCCTTACAAGTTCCCCAGGGAAGCTTCAGGCGTTAGTTTGATACAAGTCGGGCGGCAAGAGCTGCTTGCCTTGTATCACCATTACATGCTGTTTCAGTCTGATTTTGTAACCCGATACGACCCATGATTGCCAACCCAACTGTGACTGAGAATCTATTACGCCGTGGCAAGGGACTCCCCCCTTTTGACCAGATTGAGCCAAACCATATTGTGCCTGCGATGACACAGCTACTCGCTGAACTTGAGCAGGAATTAGCCGCCCTAGAGGAGGGGGTAACACCAACCTGGGACGGTTTAGTCGAACCCCTAGAAGGCTTAACCGAACGCCTCCGGTGGAGTTGGAGCATCGTGGGTCATTTGATGGGGGTGAAAAATAGTCCCGAACTGCGTGAGGCTTACGAAACGGTTCAACCTAACGTCGTTCAATTTATCAACACCCTTAACCAAAGCCAACCCTTATACAAAGCCTTTAAAGCCTTACAAGATGGGGATGAATGGCGTAGCTTAGAGCCAGCCCAAAAACGGATCGTCGAAGCTGCCATTCGCGATGCTGAACTCTCTGGTGTCGGACTTGAAGGAGAAGTGCGATCGCGCTTCAATCAAATCCAGATGGAGTTGGCAGAACTATCCACAAAGTTCTCCAACCATGTGTTAGATGCAACCAAGGCATTTAGCATGACCCTAACCCGTCCAGACGAAGTAGAGGGTTTACCCCCTAGCCTAAAGAGTTTAGCCGCTCAAGCCGCCCGTGCTGCCGGGGAAGAAAAGGCGACTCCGGAACAAGGTCCTTGGCGCATTACCCTAGACTATCCCAGTTATGTTCCGTTCATGCAACACAGTACCCGTCGGGATTTGCGGGAGAAACTCTATAAAGCCTTTGTCAGCCGCGCCTCTTCCGGGGAGTTGGATAATAGTCCTCTGATTGAGCGGATTTTAGAATTGCGTCAAGAAAAATCCCAGATCTTAGGGTTTAGAAGTTACGCCAAATTAAGCCTTGCCAGCAAAATGGCACCCAATGTTGAGGCGGTGGAGGGATTACTCGAAGAACTGCGTGGTGCTAGTTACGATGCGGCGGTTAAGGATTTAGAGGCGTTGAAAGCGTTTGCGGCGGCTAAAGGTGTCCCCGAAGCCAATGATTTGAAACACTGGGATATCAGTTTTTGGTCAGAACGTCAACGGGAAGAAAAGTTTGCCTTCAGTGCTGAGGAATTGCGTCCTTATTTTCCGTTACCTCAAGTGCTGGATGGCTTGTTTGGCTTAATCAAGCGACTGTTTGGGGTGATAGTTACGCCTGCGGATGGACAAGCCCCCGTTTGGCATGAGGATGTCCGCTATTTCCAAGTCGCCGATGAAACAGGGAGTGCGATCGCATTCTTCTATTTAGATACCTACAGTCGTCCCGCTGAGAAGCGTGGAGGCGCTTGGATGGACGATTGTGTGGGGCGTGCCAAACTCACGGAAGCGGGGACAATGACGACGCGCTTACCTGTTGCCTATTTAATTTGCAACCAAACGCCACCGATTGATGGTAAACCCAGTTTAATGACCTTTGGTGAAGTCGAAACCCTATTCCACGAGTTTGGTCATGGGTTGCAACACATGCTCACCAAAGTGGATTATGCTAGTGCAGCCGGAATTAATAATGTGGAATGGGACGCCGTGGAACTGCCCAGCCAGTTTATGGAAAACTGGTGTTACGATCGCCCCACGCTGATGGGTATGGCGAAGCACTACGAAACTGGGGAATCCCTGCCCGAACATTATTATCAGAAACTCTTGGCAGCCCGGACTTACATGAGTGGTAGTGCTATGTTACGGCAATTGCACTTTAGTTTAGTGGATATCGAACTGCACCACCGTTATCAGCCAGGTGGAGAAGAAAGTCCCAGTGATGTCCGTCACCGGATTGCCAAAACCACCACTGTGTTACAACCCTTACCGGAAGATTCCTTCCTCTGTGCCTTTTCCCATATCTTTGCTGGCGGCTATGCGGCTGGGTATTACAGTTACAAATGGGCAGAAGTCCTGAGTGCGGATGCCTTTGCTGCCTTTGAGGAAGTGGGTTTAGAGAATGAAACGGCTGTGGCGGATACAGGAAAGCGGTATCGGGATACAGTTTTGGCATTAGGCGGTGGTGTGCCACCGATGGAGGTATTCAAGGAATTTCGGGGACGGGAACCGAGTACGGAACCGTTGCTGCGTCATAGTGGATTAGTGGCAGCATTTTGACGGAATTGACTAGAGCATCGGTCAATAAACCCGGTTATGCAAGGTAAAATGCTAACATTTCGTTGTCCTCCGAGGGAGAAACCCAGTTTCTGGGAATACTTGACCGACGTTCTAGTGCAAGAAGGCAGAAATAACGCCAACAGCTAAGTAGGTGTGCAAAATTAATTTAACATTTTCCAAAATCAAAGTCCTTATCCTGTAAGGATTGCAGAAGATTGGGATATACAATTAATTTTGCTTAGGCACTTAACATCTTCCCCAGCTCCCAGACGTAGCATGCTACGTCTCTACATTGCTCCCCCAGCTTCATTTGCCTTGGAGCCTTTTGCGATAAAATACCTATTGCCTATTCCCTAAAAAAATGACTACTACCAAAATTGACGTACCCCCTCCTTTTCCTGATCATACCCAACTGCCCGAGTCCGATGGTACGTTTGTGAAAAATTTCCAAGAACATCCTCAAAGCCTGATTTTGACAGATTCCATTGGTTCAGTTTTGCAGCAACTCCATCCTGATGGTCAATACGCTATTGGACAAGACTGTGGTATCTATTGGCGCGAAACTAAACCTCCAGAAAAAGGTGCAGAGGCTCCCGATTGGTTCTATGTTCCCAATGTTCCCCCATTACTTAATGGTGAAATTCGCCGTTCCTATGTCCTCTGGCGGGAATTAATTGCACCGATGATTGCTTTAGAATTTGCCAGTGGCAATGGAGATGAGGAACGGGATGCTACCCCCTTATCCGTTTCCCCTGAAGGAGAAACCACTAAACCCGGTAAATTTTGGGTTTATGAACGGATTATTCGCATTCCCTACTACGCCATTTATGAAATCAAAACTAGCCAGTTAGAAGTCTATCACTGGCGAGATTTTTCCTATCAAAAAATCTCACCCAATGAACGGGGTCACTATCCCATTCCTCCATTAGGAGTAGAACTCGGACTCTGGCAAGGAACCTATCAAAATCAAACCCAACGTTGGCTGCGTTGGTGGGACAGTGAAGGTAATCTTTTATTAATTGGAGAAGAACGCGCTCAGTTAGAACGCCAACGAGCTGAACAAGAATCCCGACGAGCTGAACAAGAACATCAACGAGCTGAACAAGAACATCAACGGGCTGAACAAGAATCCCGACGGGCTGAACAAGCCGAGCAAAAAGCGACAAGATTAGCACAACGATTAAAAGCTATGGGAATTGATACTGATACAGAGGAGGGAGAGTAAGTTGGTATCCCCAGTCAACGTCAACAGTTAATGGATTAGTCCCTACGGGGCGCACCTATTTTTTGACACCGAGGTGCGCACAAATTTCAAGAGAGTTTTGGGTGTAATGTTTGAATGAGACTCGATAGTTAATCAAGTGAGACATCAGTTATGCTGGTTGAATTCAGTGTAGAAAATTATCGTTCATTTCAAGAACGGCAAACCTTAAGTATGGTGGCTTCGGAAGATGAAGCGATGCTCAGTAGCAATAGTTTCCCTATGCCGAAGACGAAGGATCTACACTTACTCACCAGTGCTGTCATCTATGGTGCAAATGCCTCTGGTAAGAGTAATCTCCTGCGAGCTATGCAGACATTACAGAAGATTGTGGTTAGTTCAGCCTCTCGAATGCAAATGGGTGATAAGTTTGATGTTGAACCATTTTTGTTTGATGCTGAATCTCAAAAGCAACCTACTGGCTTGGAAGTTATTTTTATAGATAATCAAATTCGTTATGAATACGGACTGAGTTTAGACGAACAGCGAGTTTATGAAGAGTGGCTACTTGCCTATCCGAAAGGACGTACTCAGACTTGGTTTTCTCGTGCCTACAATCCAGAAAATCCAGAATTCAAGGAAGATGATGGCTATGAATGGTCGTTTGGAACAGGATTAAAAGGAGAAAAGGAACGAATTAAAAAGTTTGTGCGTTACAATTCTTTATTTCTCTCTCATGCTGCCCAAAATAATCATCCTCAGCTTACAGAAGTATTTCAGTGGTTTAGAAAAAACTTAAATATAATTACTCCAGATTTTTCCAGTGACTACACTGCTCATAGATGTCAGGAAGACGAAGACTTTTGTCAAAAAGTCGTTAATCTTCTTATTCAAGCCGATATCGGTATATCGGATATAAATATCAAGATGGAAATGCACTCTTATTTATCTTTGCCGGATAAAATAAAAACAGAAATTAAAAACATGAAAGAAGTTCTCCAAAGCACAATTCCAAAATTTAGTGCAGAAAATTTTCATCTGATAGAAATAGGAATTAAATCTTTGCATAAGATGATAGATTCTGAAAAAGTCGTACCACTGGATATGGCTGACGAATCTGAAGGAACCAAGCGTTTATTTGAACTCGCTGGACATTGGTTAAACGTTCTTCAAGATGGAGATTTTTTAATAATTGATGAACTGGATAGAAGCCTACATCCAATTTTGTCAACAGCCTTAGCTAGAATGTTTAATAATCCCGACATCAATAAAAACCAGGCTCAATTAATATTCACAACTCATGATACGAGTCTTCTCGATGGAGAAATTTTCCGTCCCGATCAGATATGGTTTACGGAAAAAGACAAAAGTATGACCAAGCTCTACTCATTACATGAATTTAAGCCTTGTGAGGATGAATCCCTACAAAAAGGTTATCTGAAAGGTCGATATGGAGCTATTCCATTCGTCGGTGGACTCAATATTTAAACCATGCCAAAGCAGCGAGGAAAGTCTGAACAAGAACTCAGGCGAAAAAAAAAGTTTAGGCGACCCAGTAAATTAATTCTGATTGTGGTTGAAGGTCAAGAAACCGAATACAATTATTTTTCTGAATTAAAGCAGGATTTGAAATTACCGACAACTACGATAAAGGTAGTTTCAGGTTCTGGTGGCTCTTGTATCGATATCGTGAAAAATGCTATTAAACTTTGTGACACAAACCAGAGAGATAATCAGAAGAAGGGCAAGCCAAAATATGATGAAGTTTTTTGCCTCTTTGATGGGGATAGACCAGAATATAAGCAAGCTATAAAGGATGCTAATCGCTATTCAGTCTACAAAATTAAGCCAATTCTGTCGATTCCCTGTTTTGAGTTCTGGTTTTTACTGCATTACCGCTATACGAGTAGTCCCTTTGAAAATTGCAAACAAGTGATCGAGCAGTTAAATAGGGAATTGAAGCAAGTCGGCATTGAAGATTATGATAAAAGTAAATCAGGTTACTACGGTTTACTTAAGTTAAAAATTAATCAAGCTATTGCGAATGCTCAAAAATTAGAAAAGCAGTTATCAGAAAGTAATAACCCATCAACAACAGTACATCATCTAGTCACTCACCTGCAAACAAAAAAAAAGGTTTAGCGGTTGATTTTTCTCAAATTGCCAACGAACGACTGTTTTCCCGGTTCATCTTTTCCTCTACAATTCTTACTAACCAAGCCGTATTGGGTGAGCAACAGGATTTAACGTATGAGCCAAGCCTTACAAGAGATGCAGCGTAGTGCAGGAGCAACCTTTGATCCAGCCCAGGTACAAGTGCCAGCCAGTTTCGGCAATGATGCAGTCGCCCGACAAGCCCCGCGTCAAGGGGTGGCTTTAGTTGACTTATCCCATTGGGGATTGCTGAAAATCTCTGATGAGGATAGACTGCGCTTTTTGCATAATCAAAGTACCAATGATTTCCAGAAGCTGACACCGGGACAGGGTTGTGATACGGTTTTTGTGACCTCAACTGCCCGTACTATTGATCTGGTAACCGCTTACGTCACGGAAGAGGCGGTATTACTATTGGTATCCCCCAATCGGCGTCAACAGTTACTCGAATGGCTTGATCGCTATATCTTCCCCATGGATCAGGTGGAATTGGCGGATATCTCCCAGGATAATGCTATTTTTAGCCTAGTTGGACCCGAAAGTGATGCCCTTTTGACTAAATTTGGTGTGCAGTTGTCGATTGGTGAGGCGTATGCTAGTCATCAACATTTCAATCTAAAAGATATAGACGTGCGAATCGCTAGAGGAAGTGGTTTAGCACTTCCCGGATATACCCTAATTGTCCCCGCCAGCGATGGGGCAAAGTTATGGCAAATCTTAACTACAGCTAATGCTATACCAATGGGCGATCGCGTTTGGCAGCAGTTGCGAATTGAACAAGGGCGCCCACTTCCCGATTATGAACTGACAGAGGATTATAATCCCCTAGAAGCTGGCTTGTGGAATACGATTTCCTTTGATAAAGGATGTTATATCGGTCAGGAAACGATCGCGCGATTAAATACTTACAAAGGTGTCAAACAGCAGTTGCGAGGAGTGCGTTTACCAGTATCGGTGGAACCGGGAACCGTCATCACCATGGATGGGGAAAAAGTGGGTAAGTTAACCAGTTGTACGCCAACGGAACAAGGTTGCATCGGTTTAGCCTATATCCGCACTAAAGCCGGAGGCGTTGGGCTGAAAGTTCAGGTGGGAGAGGTTAACGGTGAAGTTGTGGATGTTCCCTTCTTAACCCACGAGTACCATGGAAGTCAGTAGGGGCGGGTTTAGCCTTTAATTGTTGTATCCTACCGATAACCTTTCAACAAAACCCGCCCTTCTTTCATTCTGCTGATCTTGGAGTTGGGTTTCCTTGCGTTTTCCCAACCTATAGAGGTCAATGATACTTTCGATACAGCATCGCCTTTACGGGTTGTCCGTCTTTGAGGTGTCGTTGTACTACGGCGGGAACTTCATCGGGGAGAACCCGACAATACCATGTTTCTTCAGGTAAAACCACGACCATCGGACCATTGCCACATTCTCCCAGACAAGGGCTACCGCCAACTGTAACCCCCTTGATAGGTAAAGCTTGAAATGCTGCCAAGACTTTGGCTGCACCTTGTTTACGGCAAGTACGGTGCTGACATACCAGTATTTGTCTTGTCGGTTGTGGTGACAAGGGTGGTGCTGACATATCAGTAGGGGACTCAACAGTTGTCCTAATTTTAACGATGCAGATAGTTGTCCTGGGACAAAAGACCAAGGACAACGGACAAAATATTAAGCTTTGTGAAGGCAATTGTTAAGCTGTATTTCAAAATGAGCCGCGATCGCACATTGCGGATGAAATCACCAAACGTCCGTGATACCATGCAATCCGTACCTCGAAAACGATTGGGAGAAAAAATGCCTGCACTAAGGGTTGCGGTTGTTGGTTCAGGACCTGCTGGCTCGTCTGCCGCAGAGACTCTAGCAAAAGCTGGAATCGAAACCTACTTGTTTGAGCGTAAGCTAGACAATGCTAAACCCTGTGGCGGAGCCATTCCGCTCTGTATGGTTAGTGAATTTGACCTGCCACCTGAAATTATTGATCGGCGAGTCAGAAAGATGAAAATGATCTCGCCATCGAATATAGAGGTGGACATCAACCTGGTAAAAGAAGACGAATATATTGGCATGTGTCGCCGCGAAGTCCTCGATGGCTTCATGCGGAACCGCGCTGCCAAGCTGGGTGCAAATTTAATTAATGGCACTGTTCATAAACTCGATATACCCACAAGTAATACAGAACCCTATACCCTTCACTACGCTGATCATTCCGACGGAAGTCTCAATGGGGTACAAAAAACCCTAAAGGTAGACCTAGTGATTGGTGCTGATGGCGCGAATTCCCGCGTGGCTAAAGCAATTGACGCTGGGGACTACAATTATGCGATCGCGTTCCAAGAGCGGATTCGCCTGCCAGGGGACATGATGAACTATTATGAAGACCTGGCAGAAATGTATGTAGGTAACGACGTTTCGCCTGACTTCTACGCTTGGGTTTTCCCCAAATACGACCACGTTGCCGTTGGCACGGGGACGATGAAGGTGAACCAAGCCAAAATTAAAAAGCTACAAGCAGGGATTCGTGCTCGTGCAGCCAAGAAACTTGTCGGTGGTGAAATCATCAAAGTTGAGGCACACCCCATTCCAGAACATCCCAGACCTCGCCGAGTCGTGGGTCGGGTGGCTTTAGTTGGAGACGCGGCGGGAACGGTGACGAAATCGTCGGGTGAAGGGATTTACTTTGCGGCAAAATCCGCCCGGATGTGTGCCGAAACCATTGTTGAAACCTCTAATGGTGGAACTCGCATTCCCACCGAAGCTGACCTCAAGCTTTATCTCAAGCGCTGGGATAAGAAGTATGGCATCACCTATAAGGTGCTGGATATTCTGCAAACCGTCTTCTATCGCTCCGATGCGACTCGTGAAGCGTTTGTAGAGATGTGTTCTGATCTAGATGTGCAGCGACTCACTTTTGACAGTTATTTGTACAAAACGGTTGTACCAGCTAATCCTTTAGTGCAGCTTAAAATTACTGCCAAGACGATTGGTAGTCTGTTGCGCGGAAATGCTTTAGCACCTTAAAAGTTCAGCTTAAACCCGCAGGCAGCAGCATTTCGTGCTGCAGGAAAGCGTTCTCACGGCTCTTGGGTAGAAACTGCACCTCTTTCTACCCACTCGACAATACGTTATCACCCGCCGACCTCCCCACATAAGCTCAACATGGACGGTCTTCGGAATGGGATGAAGTCCGGCATTCACTGGAAAAATAGGGTAAAAAAATTTTTGGGGTTAGCATCAGTACATTTAAATCTGATGCTAATTTTTTCATAAAGCTTTCATGAAGTTGTGTCAAGCTTCATCAAGATTGTGTAAAGATGAGGAAAATTTGCCGAAAATCCTTCAGAAACCCATTAAACTTTATACAAGTAAAAATACATATAAATTATTCAACTGGGTACATGGGCATGAAAACTGGGTACATGGGCATGAAACTCAATTCTTTAACGACTCTAGTCTCCACAGTTGCTTTGGCTACTTTAGCGTCTGTTAGCTTATCCAGTAGCGCTCAAGCTCAAACCTTTGTGGGGAACTCTAGTGGAACTTGGGGCACTCCTGATCCAGGGACGAACACCAGCCCTTTATTTTCCGGTGTTGGTACTGACACGTTTGAGTGGGGACAAGCAAGTTTTGGCACGCCTCAAAACCGACTCAGTTTTGCTGGCAATGCGTTTTCCACCAATATTGACACATTATTCCAAGTGGGTGATTTAACGTACTTCAACGGGTCAACGTCAATCAATACGGCAGTTGATTCAGTACCCCTAAACGTCGAACTAGCATTTACCGATCCTACTGGCTTCACCGAAAGTTTTGCCTTTGATTTTGATATTGTTAGTATTCCTAACACTAATGATCCAGAGGAAAGTGCTGATTTTGTCTTCCCCATGAGTAGCTTTGGCGATCGCAGCTTTAGTTTTGATGGAATGGACTACACGCTTGAGTTAACTGGGTTTAGTCAGGATGGTGGTGCAACAACAGTTGACGAGTTCCGTGTGCTTGAGGATGCAACAACCACAGCTGCGGTTTTTGGCAAAATTACCAAAGCACCTGTACAAGATGTTCCTGAGCCTACCGTCTTAGGTGGTCTAGGATTATTAAGTCTTTACTTGATCAAGCGTCGTCGTGGTCAACACGAACAAGGTTAGACTCCGAAAGCTGTCTGGTGAAGCAGAATGATCATCACCAGTGTGAGCAGAGGGTAGGCAAGGTACAGTTTGCCCCATCCCTCTGTTTTGTGGCTTTTTCTCACTCGCCTGTCAAGAAATCTTCATCTTTGTAAAGTTCTGATAAAGCAAATCGAGATATCTATAAAGTTTTTATAAAGATGACCGATTTTTATTGTCAATCAGCTAATTAGGGGCTTACTATAAAAGTGCTGGTAAGTTCAACTCACTTATTCAACCAGCGAATCCTATACAGAAACACTAACTGAACTGTCTATCTAATCCTAAATCTATTCCTTGGGAGTCCCCTCTTTTCTAGTAAAAGGGGGGATTCTTAGTTGTGGCGTTCTTTATTGATTGACAGAGGGTTAATAAGCTCTCACGCATTTAAATTGGAAATGGGTAGCGAGGAACGAGCTTTAGTCAAAGCTGAACGGGAAGCCACTGTGTTAGCACAAGTCTTGCGACGTCGTACTCGACGTAAACGATTGAAACGTTAGTTCGGGTGTATAAAAGAACAAGGTAGAGGGCAGACAATTTCCAGGAAACAATAAGCTGTTCGGCATTTAAACCTGGTTTTCATCCTTGTAGTACGAGCATCTTGCTCGCTACTAATATCATGTCCGCACACCTTATTAAGACGAAATTAAGACGAATGGCACTGACAGCTTATGCTGGTGGGCAATGCCCACCCTACGGTATATCAAGGTTTCGTCGATCCAAAAATGCTTATTTCAGTGCCATTCTTATTAAGACGGCGAATGTTCGTCTAACCAACGTTCCAAATCCTCTAAACGATTTAAATCTAAAATCTCCTCGGTTAAATTTTCTAACTCTTGTAAAGGCAAAGTTTCAATTTTGGTACTTATCGCCTCTGGCAGTTCTCCAAAACGCTTTTTAAGTAGACGCATAACTAGAGCGATCGCTTCTTGCAAACGTCCTTTTGCTTCCCCTTGTTCTGCCGCATACGTTATCCGCCCTTTCTCATCCTGCAACATGATCCCTCGCCGTTCCACGATGTCTAACTCTTCTGAGGTCATTTTGGCTTGGTTGGCAATGTTTAAAGCCACTTCTATCTCAGCTACTTCCCCTAAACTATCAGGGATGTTATCTAGATGAGCTGCTTCTTTAAGGAAGTAAATCCATTTATCGCTCAAACTTGTTAACTCTGATAGGCTTTTGTGGAATTTCGGGAGTTCTACGAAAATCAACTGTAATTCTGGATCAGGATATTCAAACTTATGATTTTTTTCCTGAAAAACAAACTGATTTATTACATCATGGCTAACATTGAACAAAACAAAATCGGTTATTGTTACAGCGATCACTGGGTTTAGAGTTAAATAATTTTCTCCGATTCCTAATTGATTACTATATGCTTTAGCCAGATTGTACACGACTCGTTTACTAAAAGCCGTTACCCGCGCTATTTGCATTTCAATAATAACGACTGAACCATTAGCTAGAACAGCTTTTATGTCTAAATAAGTATCTTTTATGCTCATTGCCTGACCCGGATTATAGGGATTGACAATGGTTAACGATTGAATAGTTTTATTTCCTCCATAAATAATCGCGTTGAGAAAGCTAATTAAAATATCTTTGCTCTGTTCAGAACCAAATATTTTTTTAAAGGCATAATCGACTTTAGGGCTGATAAATTTCATAGGTTTATCCCGGTTAAGCCTGAAGTTAAAGGATCGCTAGTAATCTTATTTTAGTAGTAAACCAGCGTCATGGCTTTTCTATTGGGTTGTGGTTATCCTGATGCTATCAAAAAAACAATAGGGAACCTGGCGCGTGCGTAGGGGCGGGTTTCACTATTATCTTTTTTGGTTGCACCCAGATGTGACTAAACCCGCCCTGCCTTTCTCCGGTGAACAATCTCAACACCATTGGTTTTTTGAGGATAGGTACATTTATATCGCAACCATAGACTTTAACCTATGCCAGGGGTTTGCGATCGCGGCGAATGTCATCACTGCCACAAAAATTAATCTTTATTTACAACAATCTTTCCTGAGTTAACCAAACCTGCGATCGCGCCTTCTCTGACTGACGTAAATCTAGGGTTTTTGGCGATCAGGGCAGATCAGACTGAAAGGATGCGATCGCGCCAAACCCCATCTATATCTCCCATTTCCCATCAGCGTTGAGCTGGAGTCAGGTGGCTAACGTGAGCCAGCTTAGTCAGGCTGGAAGTCAATTGACCCTCTTTTTTGCTTTTGTTCATATTTATATAAAAAAAATACACAAAATTATAATAATTTGATTAAATTCGCTTCAGAGTCACTCTGAAGCAATAAAACAGTTTATCCATAGCTAGGCATAATTTTATTCAGATTTAAAGCCCATCCCATTCCCAAACCCCCTTTCATTTCTCAGGGAGTTATGTAAATAATGCGATTAGCAGGCAGAAAGCAACGGCTGGCAACTCAGCCCAAGCATAGATGCCAGCATATTTAACAGCTACGACAACATTTCAGTTTTGATCCAAACGATAGGAGACAACGAAGCGTGAAACTCTCAGTTTATGGAAAAGGCGGTATTGGTAAGTCCACAACAAGCTGTAATATCTCCGTAGCGTTAGCCAGACGCGGCAAAAAGGTGCTGCAAATTGGTTGCGATCCGAAACATGACAGCACCTTTACCCTGACAGGCTTTCTCATTCCCACGATTATCGATACGCTTCAGGAAAAGGATTATCACTACGAAGACGTTTGGCCCGAAGACGTTATCTATAAAGGCTATGGCGGCGTTGATTGCGTCGAAGCTGGTGGACCCCCTGCTGGTGCAGGTTGCGGTGGCTATGTTGTCGGTGAAACGGTGAAGCTACTCAAGGAACTTAATGCGTTTGACGAGTACGATATTATTCTGTTTGATGTTCTCGGTGACGTAGTTTGCGGTGGATTCGCTGCGCCTCTGAACTATTCCGACTACTGCATGATTGTTACGGATAACGGCTTTGATGCGTTATTCGCGGCGAACCGAATTGCCGCATCTGTGCGTGAAAAAGCCCGCACCCATCCCTTGCGCCTAGCTGGGCTGATTGGCAATCGTACCTCGAAGCGGGATCTGATCGACAAGTATATTGAAGCTGTACCCATTCCCGTGTTGGAGATTCTGCCCTTAATTGAGGATATTCGCATTTCGCGGGTTAAAGGGAAAACCATTTTTGAAATGGCAGAAACTGATCCGTCTCTGACACCTGTGTGTGATTACTATCTGAATATTGCCGATCAAGTATTGGCACGTCCCGAAGGTGTCGTTCCCAATGACTCCCCCGATCGCGAGTTGTTCTCCTTACTGTCTGACTTCTACCTGAATCCCCAACAACCTAAGGTAACGTCAGAGGAAGAAGAACTTGACCTGATGATGGTGTAATTGGTCATTTGTCCTTTGTCCTACTCGCTCCCTTGAGAAGCAAGTTATCGGTGAGGTAGGGCGGGTTTTGTTGTTCATTGATCAGTAACAAGTCGTTTGAGTGGCTAAACCCGCCCCTACAACCCGCCCCTATAATTGTGGCTGAATCCAGCCCTACCATAAGACGTTGGACTTCTTATAGATAGAAACTTACCTGAGAAACGAGGAGAGAAGAACTTTTTATGACTACAGATCAAACCCCCCAATCGCTAGAGTTTGAATGTGAAACTGGAAATTACCATACATTTTGCCCGATTAGCTGTGTAGCTTGGCTTTACCAGAAGATTGAAGATAGCTTTTTCTTAGTCATTGGGACGAAAACCTGTGGTTACTTTCTGCAAAATGCCATGGGGGTGATGATTTTTGCTGAACCTCGTTATGCGATGGCGGAATTGGAAGAAGGAGATATTTCCGCCCAATTAAATGACTATGAAGAACTGAAGCGGTTATGTTTACAGATTAAGCGCGATCGCAACCCTAGTGTAATTGTCTGGATTGGCACTTGCACCACGGAAATCATTAAGATGGATTTGGAAGGCTTAGCGCCGCAGCTGGAAGCGGAGCTTGGGATTCCCATTGTTACAGCGCGGGCGAATGGGTTGGACTATGCGTTCACTCAAGGGGAAGATACCGTTCTCGCAGCGATGGCGCACAAATGTCCGAAAGAAGCACCCAAAGTAGAAGCGGAAAAAGAAGAACGGAATGCAATTTCCAAACTCCTCAACTTCGGACGCCAGAAAGAAGACGTTGCGGCGGAAGAATCAGAGTATGTGGATCATCCTCCCCTGGTATTATTTGGATCGTTACCTGACCCCGTGGTGACAAACCTTACCCTAGAACTGAAGAAGCAAGGAATTAAAGTTTCTGGTTGGTTACCCGCCAAGCGATACACTGAACTCCCAGTGATTGAAGAAGGGTATTATGTCTCTGGTGTCAACCCCTTCTTAAGCCGCACCGCCACCACCTTAATGCGTCGCCGTAAGTGTAAATTAATTGGCGCACCGTTCCCCATTGGTCCCGATGGAACTCGCGCCTGGATTGAGAAGATTTGTTCGGTGTTTGGAATTGAACCGAAAGGGTTAGACGAACGGGAAGCACATATTTGGGAAAACCTGGAAGAATATGTCAAGTTAGTACGCGGTAAATCGGTTTTCTTCATGGGGGATAACTTACTGGAAATTTCCCTGGCTCGTTTCTTAATTCGCTGTGGAATGACTTGTCCAGAAATTGGCATTCCCTATATGGATAAGCGGTATCAGAAAGCGGAATTGGATCTGTTGGAGAAAACCTGCCATGAGATGGGAGTACCGACACCGAAGATTATCGAGAAGCCGGATAACTACAATCAAATTCAGCGGATTTATGAGTTGAATCCGGACTTAGTAATTACCGGAATGGCTCATGCGAATCCCTTAGAAGCGCGAGGAATTAATACCAAGTGGTCCGTTGAGTTTACATTTGCTCAGATCCACGGCTTTACCAATGCGCGGGACATTCTGGAGTTAGCCACTCGTCCCCTGCGGCGCAATAACAGCCTGAAAGATTTGGGTTGGGATAAGTTGGTGAAAGAAGAAGCGAAGGTTTGATCTCTCCTCCTTTGAGATCTCTCCAACCCTCCGGATTCCGGGGGGTTTATTTGTCGTTTGTAGTAGCCACTTTAGTGGCTTCAAAAAGTTTATCGATAACTGCTTAAGGATAAACCAAGGTGATCAACCTGACTTTTCACGGAAAGTCTAGAAACTATTGTAGAGACGCGCCATGGTGCGTCTGGGCTATTGTAGAGACGCGCCATGGCGCGTCTGGGCGGGTTTAGTTACATCTGGGTTCAACCGAAAAGATAGTCGTGAAACCCGCCCCTACACAATTCACACTTACGTTAAAGCAGATACCGTGAAAGTAAGGGTCATCAACCGCGTTATCCTAAGACAGGACTGGATTTCAGAGGCAACTTCAATAGGACGCGATCGCACCGCTGTTGAATCTGCTGTAATTGTAGAGGACAGGAACTATCACAGACAGGAGAAGAAGAGGACAATGAGTATTGTGATTCCCAATGAAATCGTCAAAGCTAGTGGGATGTCAGCGGAAGAGTTGATGTTAGAGTTAGTCATTCTACTCTTTCAAAAGGATAAAATATCTTTGGGAAAAGCCAGTGAGTTAGTAGGGATGAATCAACTTCGATTTCAGCGACTGTTAGCTGATCGTAATATTTGCATTCATTACGATGTTGCTGAGTTTCAAGAAGATCTTAAGAGTCTGCAAGAACGAGGTTGGCTGTGATCGTAGTCAGTTGACAATGGAGTTAATAAGGAGTAAGTGTCGTGACGGAGCGGAAAAACCTAAACGCAGAATTCTCTGAAGAAGACACCGATATTGATGATGACAACTGGAGCGAGTCCGAGGAAGAGGAGATTGAGCCAGAGGAAGAAGAAACCACTGAACCTTTTGATCCAACTAAGATTAGGGTTGATACCAGACAAATGACTATTGACTTAGTCCTTTCACGAATTGAGCATCATGAACTTGACTTAGCACCTGATTTTCAACGTCGAGCAGGAATCTGGACTGATGCTGCTAAAAGCAGACTAATCGAGTCTATCTTAATTCGTATTCCATTACCAGCATTCTACATGGATGCAACTAATGAGGAGAAATGGTTAGTTGTAGATGGTTTACAACGATTAACTGCACTAAAACAGTTTGTTCTTGATAAGAAACTTAGGCTAATAGGACTAGAGTATCTCAACGAAATAGAAAGTAATAGTTATGATGAACTTCCTCGAAAATATCAGCGTAGAATTCAGGAGACTCAACTCACAGTTTATCTAATTGATAAAGGCACACCTCCTGAAGTTAAATTCAATATATTTAAACGTATTAATACTGGTGGCTTGCCTCTATCTCCACAAGAAATACGTCATGCTATTAATCAAGGAAAATCAACAATTTTTTTGGCTAAGTTAGCTGATTGTACAGAGTTTAAAAAAACGACAGGAATTACAAGAAGAAGTAAAATCCGCATGGAAGATCATGAGTTTGTCTTGAGGTTTTTAGCTTTTATGATTAATAGTTACAACAATTATAACTTTAAAATATTAGATGAATTTCTTAACGAAACAATGCTCAAATTAAACAAGATGAGTGATGAACAATTAAATAGTCTTGAGTATGAATTTATAAGAGCAATGAATGCAGCAAATGATATTTTTGGCAAATATGCTTTTCGGAAGCGGTCTAAAGCTAATCTAAAAAGGAAATATCCAATTAATAAGGCTTTATTTGAATCTTGGTCAGTCAATCTTGCTCAACTTAGTCCGAAAGAATTAAATTTACTAAAACAAAGAAAAAACGACCTAAATAAAAATTTTATTGACATCATCGAAACTGATCAAGAATTTGTCGGCTCTATTTCTCAGGGAACTGGTAAAATCAATCAAGTAAAACATCGATTTAGTGCTATTGAAAAGTTAATAAAGGAAATGCTGACATGATTCGTTCACTGGTCTTGAAAAACTTTAAACCATTTGAGTTTGAGCAACTTAAGTTTAGACATCTAACTTTGCTTTCTGGTCTTAACAGCACCGGGAAATCCTCAGTAATTCAAGCACTTCTTTTGCTACGTCAATCCTACCAACAAAGTTTATTACCAGACATAGGTTTAGCTTTGAATGGTGACTTGGTTTGTATTGGTACAGCTCAAGATGCACTTTTTGAGGCAGCAAAAGATGATGTGATCGGTTTTGATCTTCTCTTGGAAGATGACACACAGGGAAGATGGCGTTTCGACTACAACCGCGAGGCAGATGTAATAGCTCTTTCCTCACCAAAAACTGCTCCTGAGGTCTATAAATCAAGTCTTTTCAGCGATAAGTTCCACTATCTTCAAGCAGAACGGATTGGTCCCCGGACATACTTCGAGATATCGGATTTTCAAGTACGACAACATGAGCAAATTGGCACTAGGGGGGAATACACAGCACATTTTCTCTCAACTTATAGAGATAAAGATATTCCTAACAGTAATTTGAGCCATCCAGAGGCAAAGTCACTTAATCTGAAAGATCAGGTCGAGGCATGGATGGGAGAAGTTAGTCCAGGTACACGAATTGAAATCAAGTCAAACCAAGATATGGATTTAGTGAATTTTCAATATTCTTACGGACTCAGCAATCCCTACCGTGCTACCAATGTTGGTTTTGGAATTACCTACACCCTACCCATTATTGTCGCCGTACTTTCATCTCCTCCAGGCACATTAATTTTACTAGAAAATCCAGAAGCCCATCTTCATCCTAAAGGGCAATCAAAAATGGGTGAATTATTAGCACTTGCTGCTAGTTGTGGTGTTCAAGTTGTCATAGAAACTCATAGTGACCATGTTTTAAATGGGATTCGTCTAGCTGTTCATGGTGGAAAACTAGATTATCAAAATGTACAACTTCACTATTTTCAGCGTCAAGAAAAAGAAGGGTACGATTTTATAGAAGTAGTTTCCCCCAAGATTCGAGCTAATGGAAGAATTGATCAATGGCCCGATGGCTTTTTCGATCAAATGGAGAAAGATTTGATGGAGTTAATTTGAATGCGCTTCCTGATCAATGAATGCTCTTTTATTGGGCAGGCGAACTATGATGAAGATGCTGACAAACTCATGAATGTATTACTTGAAATCATCAAGGAACTAGAACCCATTCGAGGTAAAGAGCCTATACTCACTCATAGTTGTTTTTTTGGGTGTAATATATCTGCAACCATTAGTGTCAGTGGCTGGTTATATAAAAAAGCCAAATCCTCTATAGGGGAAGAACAAGAAAATAGTCGATTGTTATTTATTAAATTAATGAATAATGGCCCTTTTATCGATGAAATTTTAGACGAAAAAGTGGAATATTACGAATGCAAGTTTAATAATCAAGATGTTTTGGGGAGTTCATTGGCAGGAGCAGCTTATCTGAAAGGAACTTTAATAAGCCTACAAAAGGCATCTGATTTTTTAGTTGAGTACATTTATGTAAAGTTTAGTATAGATAGCGATGTAAGTGAAGATAGAGAAATTCTTAACCTAACTAATGTAACCCAAGCAAAGAAGCTACGACCGCAATATATAACCAGTCCTAAGCACGCTCCAGGTGGTTGGGGTACGCTCATGGATTTAACGGATGAAGAAGCACAACAAGTTTTGGATACAGGAATTGTCAGTGGTAGACAAATTTATGGATATTTTAAAGGGCAATTTTATGAATTTCAATCAGACAATATGGATGGCTTTCATGGATATCCTGTTTCTGAAAATGAAGTGCCTTCTAATGTTATCAAGCAAATCAACAATAAGGCATTTTAGGCTCTCCGAATGCTTGGTTTAAGAAGTAGCATATTATACATATTACTGGATAAATAAAGGTTGAAAACTTTGATATTGCTAGATTATAAGCTTGCGTTATCACCACAAGTACGTGAGAGCCGACGCGCTGGTAAAGTTTAAACATTTCTACTGTCACTCCTTTGTCCAAACCTCCGAACGGTAAGTATTTTATTATTTTTCAAAGTTTGTACAGCGGAAATCTGCACAGCAATTACATTAATGGATTCACCTACAGCATTAAAAAGTTCCAAAATATAGCCATCTTCGCCGCCACTAGAGTGAGGCACATAATCAATTAGGGTGAGAACATCACCTTTTTGCATATGATGTTCTGGAAGGTGGCGAGATAGAACGACGCGCTGGTAAAGTTCAAGCATTTCCACTGTCACTCCTTATTGGGAATTAGAGTAATAAACTGGAAGAGGAAGAGGCGATCGCTCCTGCCACATCTTCACGAGTTGCTCCCATTGCCAATAACGTCCGCACGATCAAATCAAGAGACACTGATGGATCACTTGTTTCCATCTTTGCTACCCGCGACTGACTCGAATTAATTCTGTTCGCCAAACTCTCCTGAGAGAGCTTCTGACTCAGACGAAGCTCCCTCAATCGTTTACTCAGAGACAGCTTCATTTCAATAAAAGCTACCTCCTCCGGTGAAAGTCCTAGAAAATCCTCTGCATTGCCAACTCGCCAACCCGCTGCTTCTAAACGTTGACGCTTAACTGCATCCATCATTAGCTCTCCATTATGTCATCCCTGAGATTTCATCATACAATTTTAGCCGTCTCTTACAATTCTCAATCACACGCTTAGGCGTTTTTTGGGTAATCTTTTGAAAGACTCTGAGCCAAACAACAACCTTGCTCTCGCTGGGATAATTCATGCTTTAAATACCACATACCTGTTTTCCGTTCCTAATAATTTCATTAATTATGTCAAATCTGACATAATACTACTGTAGCACAGGTAGGATGCTGACTTGATTAAGGTGTTCGGCATTTAAACCTTAATGTCAACAACTGCCAAATCGTTGTAATGCGAGCCAGCCAGCTTACTACCCATTCCCAATTTAAATGCGTGACAGCTTAACCAGGAGCGATCGCGTTGGGGGGAATTGCGTTTGCCTGTCAATAGGAGCCAATAAAAAATGATGCTGGTTGCGTTGTTGAAAAAACAGTCTACGTCTTTAGGGATAACTACTTCTTAAACTTCTGCTAAGATATTACGGATTTATTAAGCCAAAGTAGTATATAAACAAAGAACTTGATAATGTTATACATTATTTAAGCTATCAACAGAGTTATTCTCGTTGATGGGATCTTAAGGTTTGAGGAGTCAGTATGTCGAAAATCCCGGTTCAGATAGGCGTAGCCTTAGCTACATTAATGACTGGTGGTATCGCCAGTGCGACGGTGCAAACACCGATTGAACCTCTAAAGTTCGATCGCACCCCCACCACGATGCCGATCGCGCAAGCTCAATTACTAGATCAATTGTGGCAACAGGTGAGCCAGTTACGGGGTGTGGGTAAATATCGTGAAGCAATAGCCATCCTAGAACGAATTGTGCAGATTCAGCCAGAGGCGTTCTTGGCGTGGTATTGGCGCGGCGAGATATTCAGTAGTTGGGGACAGTACGAAAGTGCGATCGCATCCTACGATGAAGCGCTTCGACTTCAACCCAGTTATCTTTTAGCTCAGTATAAGAAAGGACAAGCCTTATACGAACTCCAACGCTATCAGGCGGCGGTGACAACTTGGCAACAAACCTTACGCTTAAACGCCGAATCGGAGTATGAACAAACCTTAATTACTACAGTCATACCCAAGCAAATTGCCCAAGTGCTGTCTTATGAGTTGCGACAGTATAATCAGGCGCTCTCCATCTATGATCAACTTTTGCAAATTGATGAGCAGATAGCATCAGTTTGGGTAGATCGCGCCGCCGCCCTGTATAAACTCGAACGGTATCAAGACGCCGTAGCCAGTTGTGATCAAGCCTTAGAACTTGAACCGCGAAACGCTCTCGCCTGGAAACGACGGGGATTAGCACTATATCAATTAGAACGTTACGAACAAGCGATCGCGTCTTTAGAACGAGCGGCGAGTTTTAACGGCACAGATTTAGAAGTAACCACCTTACTCTCTATTCTTACCACCTCTGGCGAATCTACCACCGAAGTTCGTGGCGCCCAACAGCGACTTGTAGCGCTGCAAGCCGAAATTCGCACCGCCGAAGCCCGATTAGAGACGTTGCGGAATGAACGCCAAACCGTCACCGCCCAATTTGAATCCTCCCAATCCACGATGCGTCAATCGC
Organism: Coleofasciculus sp. F4-SAH-05; assembly: GCF_040222985.1. Taxonomy (NCBI): domain Bacteria; kingdom Bacillati; phylum Cyanobacteriota; class Cyanophyceae; order Coleofasciculales; family Coleofasciculaceae; genus Coleofasciculus; species Coleofasciculus sp. F4-SAH-05. The sequence continues at coordinate 7,990 of NZ_JAVKBY010000037.1, read as the reverse complement.
AACAGCGATTAGTCGCCCTGGGCGAAGAAATTCAAACCGCCCAAACTCAACTCCAATCCTCCCAAGTCGAAATCCGGGAATCTCGACAACAGTTAGTCGCCATTCGAGAAGAAATTGAAACCACCCAAGCCCAACTCTCATCCGCTCAAGCGGCGGTGCGACAATCTCAACAACGGTTAGTCGAAGTGCGAGAGGAAGTTAGTAGCGCCCAAGCCCAACTGACATCACTCCAAAGTGAACGCCAAAGCTTAGAAGTCCAACTGGTGGCGGTACGGGAGGAAATTGAAACATATATAGAACGCCTCGAAGCCTCTCAAGTGTCTGTACGTCAATCTCAACAACGGTTAGTTGAAGTGCGACAAGAAATTAACACCGCCCAAGTTGAATTGACATCACTCCAACGTGAACGCCAAAGTCGAGAGGCGAGACTGGTAACGATACAGGAGGAAATTGAGGCGTCTCAAGAACGCCTGGAAGCCTCTCAAGTGTCTGTGCGAAGCTCTCAACAACGGTTAGTCGAAGTGCGAGAGGAGATTACCAGCGCCCAAGCCCAACTGACATCCCTACAGAGTGAACGCCAAAGCTTAGAAGTCCAACTGGTAGCGGTACGGGGCGAAATCGAAACCGCTCAAGAACGCCTGGAAGCCTCTCAAGTGTCTGTACGAAGCTCTCAACAACGGTTAGTTGAAGTGCGACAAGAGGTTACCAGCGCTCAAGCCCAACTGACATCCCTACAGAGTGAACGCCAAACCTTAGAAGTCCAACTGGTAGCGGTACGGGAGGAAATTGAAACATCTCAAGAACGCCTGGAAGCCTCTCAAGTGTCTGTACGTCAATCTCAACAACGGTTAGTTGAAGTTCGACAAGAGGTTAGCACCGCCGAAGCCAGAGTTGAATCACTCCAAAGTGAACGCCAAAGCTTAGAAGCCCAACGGGTAGCGGTACGGGAGGAAATCGAAACCGCTCAAGAACGCCTGGAAGTCTCTCGCCGTGAATTCGGCAGCGTACAACAGCGTTTAAGTACACTGCAAGCGGAAATCCAAACCACAGAACAACGAATCGCGACGGTTCGAACTGAACTGCGTCAGTTAGAAGAGCGCAAGACAGTGGAAGCTAACACATTACAGACTCTGCAAGTTCAATATTGTGGTTTACAAGAAGACTTAAGTGAATTGGAAGTCGCTATCCGACGAATCAGGGGAGAGTCAGCCGGAGCCGTTCAACGTTGTCGATTGTCGAACGTTGAATAATATCGGTAGTAGGGGCGCAAGGCTTGCGCCCGATTCAATCAAGGCTTGCGCCCGATTCAATGGTCAAATTTATTCCACAATTTTAGCTGTACCACACCAGTAGGGGCACGACATGTCGTGCCCCTACAAATTTCGGTGTCGTGCCCCTACAAATTTCGGTTCAACAGTAAAACCTATTAAGCGATTTCTCGCGAATCATGATAACACCAAGCCAATACAGTCGCACCGACAATTAATTTAATCGCTTCTAGCAACCAATACCCTTCATGCATCTCAACCATTCCGCTTGCCATACCTGTTGCTGGCTCAAACAGATTCAGTTGCATCGCTAGAGCGCTCATCTGGGGCGTCATGATGTAGGTATTAATGAGAGCAATTGCTAACAGAAGCCCAGATAATAGGATCGACCAGCGTCGAACATGATGATAGAGATTAGATGTGCCACGTATTGCCAAAAGGCTGGTTAGAACTAAAGCGGCACAGAGTAACTCGATCCGATTAAACATCCAGAAAATCGAATAACCCGCACTGGCAAAACTGGCGTCGTTCAACATTCCAGCCGTTCCCAGCGTGGGCATGATCACGAAGTCTAGAATAAAGCTACTACTTAACCACAGACCCAAGACAAACAGAGCAATCGTTTGCCAGGTGGGTTGCTTTGTGCTATTCCCAAAAACAGCATTCATAATTTTTCCTTGAATTCCTCTGTTATTTTCAGCTTAACCAAGATTGCCGCAAAAAAATGTAAAATATTCTTACGAAGCACTCTCTTTAATGTTGCGTTTCTTTAAGTTGTCATTAGATAGGGAACAGGGAACAGGGAACAGGGAACAGGGAACAGGGAACAGGAAATAAAAATGATCATCGTGAAACCCGCCCCGACAGACGCGCTTGTGAAGCATCTCAATACTCTCAACACTCTTTTATTCCCGGATTTCTCAGGCTAGATTGGAGTGGCAATGGCGATGAGAGAGTGCAGATGGAACTGATCGAACCAAGAACAGGATTGGGAGTATCCGCTGAGGCGGACATTTTATCGGGATACTCAGAGGGACTAGGGTTTAATCAAATCGAGGGAGTCAATGGCTTCCCCAACCGCGATCCCGTCGGTGAGGGGTATATCCCCGAGTTACAGGCATTTCCAGATAGTCCAGTTATTGATTTTGAACAAAACATTACATTCCGAGAACGCCATCTATATCGGCAAGAAACCCCAGAGACATTAAACGCTGACTCAGAGGAAGTAACAGGGCGAGATATCCTCACCGGGCTAGATCTGGGGAACGCCAACGGTGGTACTTTGGTCTTCGTAGACGCTGGGATTGCAGACGCTGAAACCTTAGTGGCTGGGGTTTTACCTGGGGCTGAGGTAGTCATGCTGACACCGGATCAAGATGGGGTTCGCCAAATAACTCAGGTATTAACACAACGTCAAGGATTATCCAGTGTTCAGATTATCTCCCATGGCGTGTCGGCTGGTTTGCAATTGGGTACAGGAGAGTTGAACCTGGATACGCTGAATACTTATACCAGTCAGTTGCAAACTTGGGCAGGGGCGTTAACATCAGAGGCTGATATCCTCTTCTATGGCTGTAATCTGGCAGCAACTGCGTCAGGAAAGCAGTTCATCGAACAGGTGAGTCAGTTGACAGGGGCAGATGTAGCCGCTTCTAGCGATCGCACGGGGAATGCTGCTTTGGGCGGGGATTGGGAGTTGGAGGTATCTCAGGGAACGATTGAATCCGATGTAGCGTTGCATAAGTGGGCGCAGTCGGCGTATCAGGCGGTACTGGATGCGGTAGATAATAATCTCACGGTCAATAGTGCCAGTTTTTTGGGGGGAAATGGAGATGACAGTGGCAATGCGGTGGAAATTGCCCCAGACAGAACCATTGTGATTGGCGGGAATTTTGATCTAACACCGACTCAGAGTTTAGCAGCAGGACAGGGGGCAGTCATCCGTTTGGATGCTACGGGACAAACGAGACTCTCAGTAACTCAGGTGGGTGCTGATGTGGATGACTTGGATCTCAATCGCAACAATGGCAACATCACCGTTGTCGGTGACTTTGGCGTTAAAACCCTCAATAGTGACGCCAGTCAGGTTCTCTGGAGTGCCAATCCCGGTAGCGCCCAACGAGTCGCCGTGGCGGGGCAGGGTCAAGTTGCTGTCCTCGCAGATAAGCAGGTGACGGTTTATAATCCCCAAGGGACTCCCATCGGTAACTTTACTGTAGCTGGAACCCAGATTGCAGATGTGGCAATTGACAATAATACTTCATCGGTATTTGTCACCGGATATCGACAGGTGAGTACCAATTTACAGCTTCCCCTACTCCGCAGTTACAGTTACACGGGTCAGATTAACTGGGAAAATTACAATTTTTCTGCCAATGAAGCCGCAACAGAAAAGCTAGGCGCAGATACTCGCGGGTTACGGGTGGCAATTGGACGAGATAATCAGCTTTACTTTGCGGGTAGCTTGGATGGAGGGAATAGTGTTTTTCAACGCGATCCCCAACTCATCACCCAATCGGCTGGCAATGTTAATATCGACAACTACACAAACACCTCGAACAGCAATAGTGGGAAATTTGCCTATTTTGCCCGATTGAATCCGGGGACAGGGAATTTAGATCAAGGTCAGATTTTCCTCACCCGCCGTTCCTCAGATGGTAAAGGGAATTCGTTTACGGTTAATGCGATTACGGCGGATGCCAATGGCCGAGTTTATATTGGGGGTCAAGCGGCAGCTTTATTACCGAATCGTTCTCAGTTGCGAATTAATGGGACTACTGTGGGAGACTACAGTGGCTTTGAGGGCGCAGTCATTGCCGTAAGTAAGGATTTTCAGCAACGGGAACTGGTGGGACTTTGGTCGGGAGGTAATCCATCGGGTTCTGAGGTGAATGGGGTGGCGGTGTTTGGAGATATCCGGGCAATGGTGTCCACAAATGCTGGTACGAATATGATTACGGTTAATCCGCTTCAAGGAACCTCTGCTGGGAATCAGGATGCCTTTTTCTCGGTTTGGCAAAGTCCATCTGCCCCGATTGGCAATCCGCCCACAGCGATTCGTTTAGATAATCAAACGGTTGCTGAAAATACATCAGAGGGGACGGTTGTGGGTGAGCTTACGACGCTTGACCCAGATACGGATGATCGCCATACCTACAGGTTAGTTGATGATGCCGAAGGACGGTTTGCGATCGCACAAAATCAGTTACGAGTCGCTGATGGGTCTAAACTAGACTTTGAGACTAACAGGAGTCATCAGATTACTGTCCGCAGTACCGATGCCGATGGCTTCTCTTTTGAAGAGAGCTTTGAGATTGCGATCGCGGATGTTGATGATACCCCGACACCTATGCCTACACCCACTCTACCCGTTGGTTTAGTGGATCTGGCACAAATTGGTTCAACTCAGGGCGTTTTTCAAGTGGGCGGAACTCCCGGAGAGGCGGTGCGCTTACAGTTCGACTGGACATTCCGAGAAGCCCAGTTTAAAAATGAAGTTGGTGTTTTACGAGTCGATGATGCCATGGGGACGGTGAATGGCGTGCGCCCAGGTGATCCGGGATATGCCCAACAAGCCTTAACCAGCGCCGAACGCCAGGTATTATTTGCCCAGGGTGAGGCTGTAGGTAAGGGTGTGGATTTGAGCCTCCAGGGGGGAGACTATTGGGTGTTTTATTTAATTCAGGATAGTACCAGGGCAGACTGGCTAGCCGAGAACCCGGATAATCGTCTAGATGGCGAAACCATTGCCTTTTTCTCCGTCACGGCGGCAAATCCTGATCAGTTTAACCATGTTCAACGCACCGAGTTGGGGGATGGAATGGTGCAACTGGCTTGGGAAGATCTCACCGGTGGCGGCGATCAAGATTTTAATGATGTTATCTTCAACGTAGGTAACGCGGATTGGACGGTGCCAGGGGATTCGGGTGAGATGAGAGCCCTGATTGTCAACTGGATGGCACAAGATCGCCTGATTAATCATGAACTGGGTTTATTTTTGTTTGATCAGCCCAATGGACAAATCGGTAATTTATTCCCTGGTGATCCAGGATATGCTAAGGCTGCCCTGTCTCAGCTAAATCGCCAGGTGATCCTTACACCGGGAGAGATGGGGAATGGGCAACGAACACTGAATGTGGAGAGCGATCGCATTTTAGGATGGTATCTGATCCAAAACGGCACAACGGAACAGTTTTTACGGGAAAACCCCGACAATTTACTGGGGAATTCGCCTTTAGCCTTTTTCTCATTAATTGCCGCTAACCCCAATGGGATAGATAACTTCTGGCGACTGTCCCCGAATGAATTTGCCTGGGAAGACCTGACAAACGATAATGATATCGACTTTAATGATGTAATGATCGGCATTCAGTTTGGCTAATTTTCTCTCTAATCGTTTCTACCCATAAAGCACCATGAAAGCGACATCCCTCACACCCCTGCAACGATTAAAAATTCCCCCCTATTGGCTACTTGCGATCGCGGCTGGCTTAGTTGCCATCTATATGACACTCAGTTGGAAAGCCGGAGATGAAGCCCAACTCGGCATGAGTGTCTTGTTTTGGCTAGCGGTTGGTTCCCTACTGTGGGGCAAACGCCATGAGTTAAATCTGGAAAGTGGAGTTGTCCCCAGTATTGCTGGGGCGCTACTTATTGCCTTTGTCCTCTCCTATAGCGCCCACATCAGTGGGTTGAAGCTAATTAACGAAAATGTGCAGAAGTTAGCACCGCTACTGCGGCTGCTTCCCTTTATTTCTGCCGTCGGTGTAGCTTTACTTGCCTCTGGGTTTAAAGGATTCAAACAATACTGGCAAGAAGTAACCATCCTCTTTTTTCTCGGTGGACCGGCGACAATTGCCTCATTTATACCTGATATTTCGCCGATTACAGCTAAATTTTCGGCGTTCATGCTGTGGTATATGGGCTTTCAGGTTTATCTCTACGATAAGGTCTTTATTAACCTACCTGATGGTGGCGTTAAGGTGTATCATGGCTGTTCCGGTATGGAAGCAATGACCTATGTGCTGGGACTATCGGTGATTTGTCTGATCATGTTTCCCATTGGGCGCCGCAAGCAGTATTTCGTGCCAATTATGGCGTTGGTTGTCGGATTTGTCGTCAATAGCTTCCGAGTGGCATTGATGGCGGTGCTGGCAAATGCCCAAAACATGGAAGCGTTTAAATACTGGCATGAAGGCGAAGGTTCTCTAGTCTTCGGGATGATTTCTGTGATGGTTTTCGGCGTGTTTTACTGGTTGCTACTGCGGCTGGAGGATGCAAGTTCTCCGGAGACTGAGGAGGCGTAATGTCCTGGAAACAGGTGCGGATTTTTGTGTTAGCGCTGATTTTTGGTGCTGTTCTCGTGGTGTTGCTGAAAGTTATTCTGGCAACCCTGGCTGAGAAAGGGCAAGGAAAGTCAGCAGCTAGGCTTCCCAGGCTGGAGTCGTTAGCATTACTGCCGTCGGTAGAGACACACCAGGACGCCTCTTTACATTTTTACCACTCATAAATGAGAGAATTGGTTCCCAGAGGTGGGAAAAAAAGATAATCTATAGAACGTCAAATGTCATGAGTCGGAACCAGCAAAGGACAAATGACAAATGACAAATGACAAATGACCGATAATTAAAACCATGACGCAATCAGAAGAAAAAGATAAATTTGTTCCCGCCATTGACCAACTCTGGAAGTTTAGTGCCGGTTTATCCAAATCCATTGGAGTAGTGCGGTGGGTAGGCTATGGGTTATTAGTTTTGGCATTTTTCGATGTCGTGGAAATATTTGTACCTCCGGTTTTGATGAATCCCGCTTGGGAGTTTCAGACAATCGGGCAATTGGTGGAACGGGTTCCTGTACCGTTGCTGGGATTGGCGCTGGTGTTTCTAGGCGAACGAGATCAACGCACCCGATGGGAACCTCTGGTTCTGAATATTTTGTCCTGGCTGGCTTTGCTAGTGGGAGTTTTGTTCTTTTTACTGGTTCCCTTGGGTGTGGTGAACACAATCCGACTGGAAACGCGGAACACGGATCAAATTACTCGGCAAGTTGAACAGCGCCAAGAGCAGATTCAACAGGTTAAAGAGGCACTTGGACAAGCGACGACTGTAGAACAGATGCAGTTTCTGATTAGTCAATTGGATAGTCAAGGGCGCACACCACAGATTCAAGGCACTGAGCAGTTAGCTGAGGTGAAGGAGCAGCTTTCGACATTTTTGGAAGAGGGTGAGACTCGGATGCAGGAGCAAGCTCAATCCCAGAAGAAGTCTCAGTTTTTGCGGTTGCTGGAGAATTCGGTGAAGTGGAATTTGGGCGCTTTGGTTTCTGCGGCGTTGTTTATCAGTGTCTGGCGCTTAACCGGTTGGGCAAGACGTAGCGAGTGATTCCAGGTGTTTGTTGGGACATCAGCGTCTGGCTTTACCGCTTATGTAGAGAAACCGTAGGGGCTTTCATGCTTGCGCCCGATTTAATCGTCAAATCTATTCCACAATTTTAGCTGTGTCACACCGCAATTGTGGGCAAAAATCAAAACGGAGTCAGGGCGGGTTTTGCCTAAAGGTTATCAGCAATCAGACGCGATCGCATATCCATTCAACCCCGATAACCGAGGGTGCGATCGCTAGAACAGGGCGAGCCGATCGGATTAAATGGAGTCGTGTTGTTAATTAAGCCAAGCGGCTCGCCCCTACATGAGGATTACAGGGGTTTGGGTTTTGGTATCAGGC
>NZ_JAVKBY010000036.1:0-23474 GCF_040222985.1 Coleofasciculus sp. F4-SAH-05 | reverse complement strand
GAACTGTGGCTTGCCTCGGCGTTTCGGTTCTACATTTCCCTCCGTTTTTTGTTGCTTTACCAATTTTTGCACTAGACTTTTATTGACCGAAAATCTCGCCGCTACATGTCTAATTGAGCTTTTTTCTACTAAATGAGCTTTAACTATTTTTTCTCTGAAATCTACTGAATATGCTTTCATTGGCTATCCAACGCCTTAATCTCTGTTCATCAATTGTACTATGATATAGCGCAAAGCGCTGTATCTGTTTCCTGCTGTGCTGGTAACGGTGCTGGTGAAGAAGAGGGTGTTTTTTTAGCAGAAACATCTGTCTCCTTTGTTAGTGATGGGGGTGTTGCTGAGGAAGAAAGAGTTTCTTTGGACGAATTAGTTTTGCTGGTTATTACTGGAGACGCCGTATCAGGTGGTGTTTGGGCTTGAGCAGAACCGACACCAATCAGTAGTATGCTAAATAAAACAGCACAAAAGGCAAGAAAACCCCTTTTGTTTGCCCGATTCATATTTTTTTCTCGTTGTCCATAATGGGTTTATTGACCACTTTAGCGCAACTGAGCATACGGACAGGAGGAGTGATTACTCAAGTAGCAGCAAAAGAGCGATCAATCTGATATGTTGCACCTTTATCAGTAAACCCCGGCATTTCAGCCTTGGGTTTAAACCTAAGGGGGAGCATGTCAGGGAAAGCACAAAATGTTCAAACTCACTCGCGTTGGGTTGAGGAACGAAACCCAACCTACTCTCGTTGACATGCACCCACCTAAGGCGGCTTAATGCTGGTTGAGAATGTTCTATTTTGTCAAGTTATTCAAAAAATCTTAAAGGAATGATAGTCCCGCCCCTCCGCACCTCCACCCCCCACACCCCACCTCTTAACCGGGGGGCCAGTCCATCTGGCGTCCGCCTAAAATGTGTAAATGTAGATGATCCACGGTTTGACCGCCATCCGCCCCATTGTTGATCACCACCCGATACCCTTGATTCAAACCCACTTGTTCAGCCACTCGCTTGGCGGTTAACAGCAGATGCCCCATAAGGGCGTGATCGTGGGACTCAGCCGCCGCTAGCTGGGGAATCGGTTTTTTGGGAATGAGCAGAATATGAACGGGGGCTTTGGGTGCAACATCCTTGAACGCTAGGACTAGATCATCTTCATACACAATGTCAGCCGGGATTTCCCGACGGATAATCTTGCTAAAGATTGTCTCACTCATGGCTAATCGCGGTTTTTGTCTAAAGGCTTGATTAGAAAGTAGCATACAGGAACCAAAACCGCCTAAGATCGAGATAGAGTACACAATTTGGGAGAGACCTCTCTAGTTCAACCGCATCGGTTTTCTATAATTTATTAGCCTGCAACGAGAGTGCATGGCATTCTCAATATTGGAACAAGACGTTAGTCAGCTATGTCTATCGAGAAACTTCAGCCTGCCGATAAAGCCGCCGTCGGTGTCTATATGCCTTACTATCAAGGCGCTAAACGCAATGCCCTCCCTCTGGCGATTAGTCTGTATCAACAGGGATCGTTAGAAGGGAGTCGCCGTATTGAAGGGGGTGAAAGCATTCCCTTTGTGGCAACCTGGTTTGTCTCCAAGCTACCTTCGGAACCAACCCGCTGCCGATTACAGTTTGACGGCAATGCGGAACTGAGTTATGAGGTAACGTTGCCGAATTCTGAATTTATTAATTACTTAATCGAAGTCATTTTGAATTTCAAGCGCACCCGCTTGACCGATTTTTCCCAGACGTTTTATCGCAAACTACTACGTGACGAGTAAACTCAAGTGGCATTTTGACCAGAGGAGTGAAATTAGGGGTGAAAAAATCTGTGAATTATTTACTAATTGGATCGACAGAAGCATATAGTGGCAAGTCCGCCATCATTCTGGGTATCGCCCATCAGCTTAAAAGTAAAGGACTGGATATTGGTTATGGTAAGCTCTTAGGCTGCACTGAGTATGCGAATAAACTGGCTCGGGAAGGCGATGATGTGCAGTTTATTCCATCTATCCTGAACCTACCCGAAAAACAAGTGCGATCGCCTCTACTCTATCTGGATGATCAGACGATGCAGAAACGCTTGCGGGGTGAGGATTCGACCAATTATCGTGCATCACTCAAGTCCTATCTCCAGCCGCCGATTGGTGATTTAATGATACTCGAAGGACCGAGTACCCTGTTTGAAGGCAATTTATTTGACCTCTCGTTGCTGGATATTGCTCAGGAAGTAGAGGCTTCTATTATATTAGTCAGCCGTTTTCATTCGGTGCTACTGGTGGAAACGCTACTCTCTGCTAAACACCAACTCGGCGATCGCTTACGGGGAGTTGTGATTAATGCGATTCCGGCTGATCAACTGGAAATCGTCCAATCCACTGTCCAACCGTTTCTAGAGGCGCAAGGTATTCCCGTATTGGGGATGTTACCTCAAAACGATTTACTCCGCAGCGTTACGGTTCGAGAATTAATTCATCAACTCGATGCCCAAGTGCTTTGTCGTCCGGATCGGGTGGATTTATTGGTTCAAAGTTTGACCATTGGCGCGATGAATGTCAACTCTGCCCTAAAATATTTCCGCAAAGGCAAGCACATGGCGGTTGTCACGGGAGGCGATCGCGCGGATATCCAAATGGCAGCACTGGAAACCTCAACCCATTGTCTGATTCTAACGGGTAAAATACCACCCCAACCGTTAATTGTCAACCGGGCGGAAGAATTGGAAATTCCTATCTTATCAGTGGATCTCGATACCCTGACAACGGTGGAAATTATCGATCGCGCGTTTGGTCAAGTCCGCTTGCGCGAATCCATTAAAGCCCAGTGCATCCAACAACTGATGGCAGAACATTTTGATATTGAACGGTTGATGAATTTACTTGGTTTAAAAGCGGCTTTTTCAACGCATTAATAATTCATCATTTGTCATTTTTACTTAGTTTTAAGTCATGAATCTGTCTACCTTGCTAGGGCAGATTTTTTGTTTTAATCTTGACTTTTAACTTGGCTGGCTTAATGGTTCCCCATCACTGAATAGAATCTCATGAAGTTAGATTTAGAACGATTTTTCGCGGCGTGTAATCCCAGCAAAACCCTAAACATGAAAAATGCTGAGGATCGCAACTATTATATCGAGTTTGCACAAGTGCGCGGTGGTCAGGCAATTGAGAAGCTGAAACGGACGATTTCCCGTCTATCACCCAACGAACCCACCTGTCAATTATTCACCGGACATATTGGCTGTGGCAAGTCTACAGAGTTATTGCGGTTAAAGATGGAGTTGGAAGCGTTGGACTTTCATGTCGTCTATTTTCAAGCCACAGATGATTTAGATGTCGCGGATGTTGATATTACCGATATTCTACTCGCGATCGCCCGCCAAGTGAGTGCCAGTTTGGAATCGAGTCGGGTGGCGTTACAACCGGGTGGATTTAAGGCGTTTTTACAGAAAACCATTGATGTGCTACAGACACAGATAGAAGTAGGAGGGGAAGCCAAACTTCCAGGGATTGGTACAGTTAAAGCCAGTACTGAGTGCAAGTTTGAAGTCTCCCTTCCCGATGAAATTGCCAAACTTACGATCAAAGCCAAAAATAGTCAGCAGATGCGTTCCAAACTCAGACAGCATTTGGAACCCCAAACCAGTCAAATTTTAGAGTATATTAATCAGGAAATCCTCGAAGTTGCTATTACACAACTCAAGCAACAGGGTCAAAAAGGTTAAAGGCGATCATGAATATCAAACATTACTGCAAAGCTTCCCTGCTTGGGGTACAAAGGAGACAAAGAAAAACATTTCAACTTGACACATCACCGACTCAAACCCCCTCGGCGTCCCTCGGCGTAAACCTCTGCGTCCCTCGGCGTTAAAAAAATATAATTTCCACTCTAACAAACTTACGTAACTAATCAGGTATGTAAACGGCTGATCAAAGTCGCCATGGATCTCTACAATTGGTCGAGTCCCAAGCTAGAATTTGTCCTACCTGAACCTGCACTAATGGCATTAGTTGCAGAAACAGCAAACCAAGCCTTGGCAGATGAGGAAAACTTGACGTTAGATGATACCGAATTACAAGCCATTCTGCAATCATACTCTGCTCAAGGACAAAATTTTCCCCCTGAGTTTCAGGCTATTTTATCCTTGAGTTTGGGAATCATCAAAACCCGAAATAATCATATCGATGAAGCGATTCCTTACTATCAGCAAAGTTTAACGCTTTGGCGACAGCATCAGTCCGGAGAACAGATGGGAATTACGTCGCTGCATCTGGCTTGGGCGTATGCGCTGAAAGGGGAGCAATATCAAGCAAAAATTCGGGACTATGTGCAGCAAACTTGGCAGCATTTGCATCAGGAACACTGCACTGATTCCTTGATTCATCATAGTTGTAAACTAGGAGATTTACTGCGACAGGTTGGTGACTGGGAAAAATTACAACAATTAGCGGAAAAAGCATTAACTTGGCATCAGCAGCAGGGGGATGTCCAGAAAATTGCCCAAGATTATGGGTTTTTAGCCGATGTTGCTTTAAATAAACGTCAATGGCGGGATGCTCAAAAGTTCGCGCAGCAAGGGATTAAGGCTTGGCAACAGGTATCAGAGTTTGAGATAAAACGGTTAGAATTGTGTTATTTTATTCTGGCACAATCGCAGCAGCAGTTGGGTCAAGAAAAGGACGCGATCGCGACATTGGCGACAGCGAGAGAGATTAGCGTAAATGCCACGATTCCCCTGCATCAGTATGACCCAAAACTTTATGTTAATATCCTCCAAAACTTACGCAATCTCAAATTTGAACAAGGGGATTATTTAGACGCCTTTCATTTAAAATTAGAACAACGGCAAATCGAGACCCAATATGGCTTACGGGCATTTATTGGCGCGGGACGACTGCATCCGCCGCGACAGGTTATTCAGCCCGGTATTCGGGGAAGACAGGGGTTATCTTTATCCCAAATTGTCGCTTCTTCTGGACGCCAGAGGGATGTAGAGGAACTGTTAGAACGGATTCGACGACGCGATCGCAAATTGACGGTAATTTATGGGTCATCTGGGGTGGGAAAGAGTTCGATTTTGCAAGCGGGATTAGTTCCGATTCTGCAACAGGAGTATTTTGAGGGACGGGATTTTATGCCTGTTTTGCTACAAGTTTATAAGGATTGGGTAGGGGGTTTAGATAAGGGTTTAGTGGAAGCCTTGAAAAAGGTCAATCGTTCTTCTATTTCTGCTCAGGATTCTCTGGAGAGTCAATCTGATCCCCCCCCCGCCCCCCTTAAAAAGGGGGGAGCTAAGAGAGGCTCTAACATTGATTTAATTGGGGATAATAAAAGAAGTTCTGACTCCCCCCTTCTATTGCAGGGAAGGGGGGCTGGGGAGGTTAGGTCAACCCGATCAACGATTCTCAAACAATTGCGTCAAAATGAACACAGCCAACTATTAACGGTGCTAATTTTTGACCAATTTGAGGAGTTTTTCTTTAATCACAAAGATCCAGCCAGCCGACGAGATTTTTATGACTTTCTGCGCGAATGTGTAGAGATTCCTTATGTCAAAATTATTTTATCCATGCGGGAAGACTATATTTATTATCTGTTAGAGTTAAACCGCACAACGCCGTTACCCAAAGATTATAAAGCTCCTGATCATATTCTCTATTACTTGGGAAATTTTTCAGCCGCAGACGCCAAATCAGTTATTCAGAGTTTAACCGCGCGATCGCATTTACCTTTTGAGCCAGATTTAGTTGACCAATTGGTGCAGGATTTAGCCAAGGATTTGGGAGAGGTGCGTCCGATTGAGTTGCAGATTGTTGGCTATCAACTGGAAACGGAGAAGATTACCACGCGGGATGACTATCGAAAATATGAATCTAAGGAGGAATTAGTTGAGGCGTTTTTAGCTGATGTTGTTCAAGATTGTGGATCAGGAAATGAGCAGGTTGCCAAACTCGTCTTGTACTTGCTCACTGATGAGAATAACACTCGCCCCCTAAAAACTCGTGCGGATTTGGAATTGGAGTTAGAGGTAAAGAGTGAAACGTTAGATTTAGTTTTAGAAGTGTTAGTCGAATCAGGGATAGTTTTGAGAGTTCCAGCTATTCCAGATGACCGCTATCAACTGGTTCACGATTATCTCGTATTATTTGTTCGTCATCAACAAGTAGGTGAAACAGTGCCCTTGCTGGATTAATCAACTGACTCAGACCATTCAAAACACCCAGCCAGTCTAGATGTGAAGAATTATGTCGATTATGGAAGTTTTATTAAGAAAGTCGCATAACATACGCTGATAGGACTAGTATACAGAGCAAGGTTCTGATAAAAACCTAATTTGGGAAATTATCAAGATTTGAATCTGTAAGGAAGATTATGTTATGAGCAACAGCTTAAAGTCTTTACTTTTCTCCATAGCCCTAATTGTAAGTGCTTTTGTACTCGCGTTCCAACCACCAGCATTTGCTCAAAGAGCATCACCAGGTGGTGGTATAGCACTACCCAATAATGATTTTGTGCTTGAGAATCGTGATCTTGTTATTGAAGATGGTTCTGACCGAATTCGGGCTCGGTGGGATAGTGCAACGGGCGACATTCGCATCTTTGATGAAAATGGGGATGTTATTTTCTTGTTGCAAACAGCAGGAACTAACTTTTGGCTTGGTGGTGAAGGAAAAGGTGGTGGTGACGTAGTACTTTTGCCAAGAAATGGTGAACAGCAAAACCTAGAAGATGCAAGTATGCAGTTTGATGGGGATAATGGTTCAGCTAGAATTGGTGGCGGTGGTCAGAATGGGAAAATGGTTTTCCGTAAAGGAAATGGGGATCAAACTATCTTGATTGAAGGTAGCAATGCTAACATGATCCTCGGACAGAATGAGGAAGATGGAGATATCTTTGTTAGAGACGGAGATGGTAACACAACCATTCAGATAAGTGGATCGACTGGAGATATTTCAGCAAGTGATGTCAACCTTCGGGATGATGAATTTGCACGCATCAATATGAGAGCAACTTCTCCAGATAATGATGTGAGAATGTTTATTGATGCTCGGGGTGATGGCACAAATCGTGGTCAACTAGGTACCTTCTCAGATCATGAGCTTCACATAGTTACAAATAACGCTACAAGAATGGTAGTAAGTGAAAATGGCAATGTTGGAATTGGAGTAACCGATCCTCAAAGTCAGTTAGAAGTTAATGGTCAAGTTCAAGCGAATGGAATTCGATTTTCTGATGGAAGTGTGCAAACAACAGCGACATTGGTAGGTCCAAGGGGACCGCGAGGTGAAGATGGCGAAGATGGAGCACAAGGTCCACAAGGTCTACAGGGTCCGCAGGGTCCACCTGGAGTGCGGACAACTACGTCTGCAGTTTGCACAGATGGCACTGAAAATGGGGCTGCTCCAGCTTGCGGATTCGTTTGTCAAATTAATACAATTGCCCAGAGCTCCGGCTTTTGTACGATTACATCTGATACAGGATCTTGTAATGCTGGCTCTTTTGTTTCGGCAGGCGGATTGACCAACGTCGGAAGATGTTGTGAGTGTAGCGGTTGATATCCCAAATAGACTTCCGTTGTCTCAAAAACTAAAGTCTTAATCTGATGTAAACAGCATATATTCTAGATTAATTGGGACTACTCAAATTCATTTTTATAGTGGGTAGTTCCAAGGAGCAAAACTCAATATCTTTAATCATTGTGCAGTCCCGAAAATTTGATAGGTAGACACGAAGATAAACTGCAGAATATTTTTTGTTTGCACCAGAAGTAAGTTGAATTCATTTAGACATTGCCTTCTTGAAAGTTACCTGACAGATACCAGTATATTTTCGTGCGGATTCCTTAGCTTTATTCAGCAAGATAGAACGTTATGCCGCTACCCTACACCTATATCATCTACCCAGAAAACCCCAACGTAATTGGTACCACAATCTTTGCCCAGAACAGTCAAACCGGACAAGTTGAATTCCAAGGAGGAGATGCGGTCTTAGTATTCCTTCAGACCTTTGCTGAAAGACACTCGATTTTGGTAAAAGCTGGGTTGTACCTAATTAACCTCTGAATTTGCTGACTCAGATGACACTGACATTTGAGCCGGGAGTCACCTTGTGGGTACCAAACGGCTATGATCAACACGTCATTGGCATCATCGATTCTAAGCAATACATCCGAGTTAGCGGAGGACGGATTCGAGAACAGCAAGCACCAAACGATTCTCAGCGTCAATGGCAGGGTATTCGGATGCTAATGCTGGAGAAATTACGTTCAGTAATGCTGACTGTGCAGAGGAATTTACAATTGCCGAAGCCATTGATGCAATCCCTGGCAGTGTTATGGTACTGCGCGATCGCACACTCAGGGTTTGCTGCTCAACTAACAGACTTCATTCAAGATTGGGCGATCGCTCCACCAATTCCTGCACAAAGGCTTGATGGATTGGGTCAGCAATCCCAGCTTGCAGCCCATTCAGCACCTCCATCATTCTGCCCTCTAATAAAGCTGGCACGTTCAGCCACAATCCGGGAAACACGCTACTGCGAATCATGCCATCGGCATCTGGTTCAATTAAGACAAATTCCTCTGCTTGCAACCGAAACCAACTGAGGCGGTTCTCAAAGGTTGACCACACCAAATATTCCTGTACCCCATTGCGTCGATAGGCATTGCGCTTGACTCCTAAATCAATTGCCGCACTGCTTGTGGCAATTTCCGCCACTAATTCTGGTGTCCCTTCGATATAGCCATCCTCGCTAATCGTTGAGTTACCGCCAACTTCAATTCGCAGCAGGGCATCCGGTTGCGGTTCATTGTCCATATCTAGCCGGGTTGTAGCGTTATCCGATCCGCTAACACCCGGAGTTGCTGTGCAATACACCCCCAGCCAGGTAATTAAATTAAAATGAGGATTACCGTGAAAAACTCTAACTGGGGATGCCACGTAAACCACTCCTTCAATCAGTTCCGCTTTAAATTTTTCTGGGGTCGCCTCATAGCGGCGCTCAAACTCAGCACGAGTCAATCGATCGCCACTTTCCAGGGGTGGAATTGGGATGGAACGAGCAGGCTGCTGCAACACCATAATCAAAAATCAAAGTTTAGAGGATGAAGGAGATGGTTGGTATCCATTTTACAGCACTTTTTAACACGGTGTGGTACAGTAACAGCCATGAGCGAACCAATTTATTTATGTATAGCGCTTCGCGCTGGTCTATTTACACGCCTGCGAGATGTATCCTTGATCAGGATTTTATAGAGCATTTGTACTACACCCCCAGGAGAGCAAACTGCTTTCTTGAGTAATTAAGAGGCAGTATGATAAAAAAATGTGACGAAACAAGCTTGTTTCACCCCTGTCTTGCCTCTTATAGGCAAGTTTTGGACAGTAGGTTCAGTTATGCGATCGCGTCAAATCGTTGTACCGCCAAGTCCAAATCACAGAGGCAGTTGGCAGTGGTTGCTCCAGTTGTGCGATCGCATTGTGCCAGCCTTAGCTAAACCCACGCTGGCGGGAAGTATTTCTAGGACAGTCGATCAAAAAGTTTTCGGTTGACATAGCCTGATAAATTTCAGCTTAAAGGCTTTGTCTGCCAAGCTTTTGAGTTGCTTTTCACCCCTTCCGTAAAACAATTTTTCCGATGAACTCTATCCTGGTTTTCGGTAGCATCAACATCGATTTAGTCACCAAAACGCCTCGTTTACCCGTCGCAGGTGAAACACTACAAGGATCTGAATTTTTTACCGCGTCTGGGGGGAAAGGGGCAAATCAAGCCGTCGCCGCCGCCAGACTAGGAATGATGACTCACTTGGTTGGGCGCTTGGGAGATGATGCGTTTGCCCCTCAATTGCTTGCCAGTTTACAAGCCGCAGGTGTGCAAACCGATCAAATTTTGCGGGATACTTCAGCAAGTTCCGGTGTGGCGGTGATTTTGGTTGATAAAACGGGTGAAAATCAGATTGTGATTACCGCAGGTGCAAATGGACAACTCAATCAAACCGATGTGGAACGCCTCAAACCCCTCTTAGCCACAGCCACCGCGCTACTAATGCAGTTAGAAATTCCCCTAACAGCCGTAGTTGAAGCGGCTAGAACTGCCCATGACGCAGGTGTTCCAGTAATTCTTGATCCAGCACCTGCCCAGGATATTCCACCTGAACTGTACTGCCTGGTTGATATTATCACTCCCAATCAGATAGAAGCGAGTCAGCTTGTGGGTTTTGCTGTGGATAGTTTGGAAACAGCCCAGAAAGCCGCACCTATCCTTCAGCAACGAGGGATTAAGACTGTAATTCTGACACTGGGGAACCAAGGCGTTTACTGTAGCACTCCATCCGAAAGCTTTTTTATACCAGCATTTCCAGTTCAAGTGGTTGATACCACGGCGGCGGGTGATGGGTTTAATGGGGCGTTAGCGGTGGCGTTGGCTGAGGGATTATCAATACAGGAAGCTGTTGTTTGGGGTGCAGCAGCCGGGGCAATTTCGGTAACTCAAGCTGGGGCGCAGCCTTCGCTACCGAATCGTGAAGCATTGGCACAGTTTCTAACGGATGTAGAGACGCGCCATGGCGCGTCTCTACGCAACATTCGTGGCGTTGTTTTTCGTTCAGATTAACCACCAGCCACAGCAGGGACAATGCTGACTTCATCGCCATCGCTGAGTTGGGTATTTGTGCCATCCAGAAAGCGAATATCTTCGCTATTGACGTAGAAGTTTAAAAAGCGGCGAGGCTTCCCTTGATCATCACACAAGCGCCCTTTAATTCCAGGACAACTAATTTCGAGGGAGTCCAAAAGTTCAGCGACATTGCCAGCGCTGCATTCAATCATTGCTTTATTGTCAGTGAATTTCTGGAGGGTGGTAGGAATTAAAACTTTTACAGCCATAGATTTGGAATCAGTGATTAATGGGTAGATGTTCGAGATGTTTCCAAGTAGAGATATAGGGAAACAACTTAAGGTGATAAGCAATACTGGTCAGCTTTTGGGCTGTGTACTCGCACTTTTTGCCTCCCTTCTTCTACCCAAGCCGGGTTAACTACCCCCTTCATGAGTAGAGACAAGGCAACAGGCTTTCATCGGCTAAGGGATAAAGGGGGTTCCTGTCGTCGGATTTGGTATTACTCCCCTCTCCCAAGCTTGGGAGAGGGGCTGGGGGTGAGGGTTGTCAACGTATTAAACCAAGACTTGTTGCCATTCTAAACGGTCAAGGGTATGCGCCCGTTCTAATGCTCGCTCAAAGCTATCCAATTTGGGTTCAATGGTTAGGGGTTCACCAATATAACCTTGAACTGCTTCTTGGGTTTTGAGTCCATTCCCGGTGATATAAGCCACGGTGGTTTCATCCGGGTTAATTTTTCCAGCTTCCACCAATTTTTTGAGAACGGCAATTGTTGTACCGCCAGCGGTTTCGGTAAAGATACCTTCGGTTTCCGCCAGCAGTTTCATTCCTTCGACGATTTCAGCGTCGGTGACGGATTCAATAGTGCCGTTGGTTTTCTGAGCAACCTCTAGGGCATAAATGCCATCAGCAGGATTTCCGATCGCGATCGACTTAGCAATTGTACTTGGTTTTACCGGAGTGACGAAATCCCGTCCTTCCCGGAAGGCTTGGGCAATGGGAGAACAGCCTTCGGCTTGGGCACCACTGAAGCGAACCGCTTTATCTGCTACTAAACCAGTTTTGACGAACTCTTGGAAGCCTTTGTGAATTTTGGTGAACAGAGAACCCGAAGCGAGGGGAGCAACAATATGATCTGGTAACTGCCAACCCAGTTGTTCGGCGACTTCAAAGCCCAGAGTTTTTGAGCCTTCTGAATAATAAGGACGCAAATTAATATTGACAAATCCCCAACCATGGGTATTGGCAACCTCACAACAGAGGCGGTTGACCTGATCATAGTTGCCTTCTACTGCCATTACGGTGGGGTTGTAGATTAATGTACCTAAGACTTTCCCCGCTTCTAAGTCAGCCGGAATAAATACACAACAATCTAAGCCCGCGTGTGCCGCGATCGCAGCGGTAGAATTGGCTAAGTTCCCGGTACTGGCACAAGATACGGTAGAAAATCCTAATTCTCTAGCTCTAGTTAGGGCTACAGATACCACCCGATCCTTGAAACTCAAGGTGGGCATATTTACAGCATCATTTTTAATATAAAGATTTTTTAGACCCAGGCGGCGGGCGAGACGATGGGATTTGACGAGAGGCGTCATCCCTGTACCCACATCAATAGGATTATCAGTAGCGACGGGTAAGAAGGAACGATAGCGCCAAATTGAATTCGGACCTGACTGAATCGTCTCACGGGTAACGTGGCGGCGCAGGGCGTCGTAGTCATACGTGACTTCCAACGGACCAAAGCAGAACTCGCAAACGTGGATGGGTTGGAGTTCATATTCAGCACCACACTCTTTACAGGTGAGATTTTTGAATGTGGCAGAGGTGCTGGATGTATTGGATGTATGGGGGATGGTTGCCTGGGTCATGATCTGGTCTCTCTCTATTCGTCACTATTTTGCTGATAGTATCACAGCCCAAAACCACCGTCAAACATACCCGACTTTTTTTGTCGGGATTGATTTTGCGGAAAGGAAGCTGGGTAAGATGGGGGAGATGAGGGAGATTATGTAGGGGCGGGTTTCACTACTATTGTTTGAAATGGTGCGTTACGCTTCGCTAACGCACCCTACATACTGGGGAACGAACAAATGACGAATGACAAATGACGAATGACAAATGACGAATGACAAATGACAAATGACGAATGACAAATGACAAATGACGAATGACAAATGACAAATGACAAACACTTCCCTATATCAAGTCGGTGGAAGCTTGCACAAAGATGCTCCCACCTATGTTCAACGAAAAGCCGATCGCGAACTGTATCATGCTCTAAAACAGGGTGAGTTTTGCTATGTTCTAAACTGTCGGCAAATGGGAAAATCGTCTCTATTAGTTCAAACCCACCATCGCTTGCAAGAAGAAGGATTCCAATGTGCCACGCTTGATATGACCATGATAGGTTCGGAAACGATTACGCCTGATCAGTGGTATAAGGGATTAGTTCTGGATTTAACTCGCAAATTTAAACTCTTTAAAACGGTTAACCTAAAAAAATGGTGGCAAGAGCAAGAGGATATTTCGTTACCCCAGCGATTTAATAAATTTATCAGCGAAATCCTTTTAACTCAATTCCCCAACCAAAATATAATTATATTTATCGATGAAATTGATAGTATTTTAAGCTTGAATTTTCCTATTGATGACTTTTTCGCACTAATTCGGTTTTGTTATAATCAACGTAGTCTAGAATCTGACTACAATCGCCTCACCTTTGCTATCTTTGGTGTCGCCACACCCAGCGATTTAATTGCCGACAAAAAGCGCACGCCATTTAATATTGGCAAAGCCATAGAAATTCACGGCTTTCAACTGGAAGAAGCCCAACCCTTAACCCAAGGATTCAGTCAACAATTTGCTAAACCTGAAGCCATTATTAAAGAAATATTAGCCTGGACAGGAGGACAGCCTTTTTTAACCCAAAAGCTATGTCAACTGGTGCTAGATGTGGCGCAAAATACAGTGAGAGATGATCTAAAAATTCCACCGGGTACTGAAGCGTTTTGGGTTGAATCCGTGGTACGCGATCGCATCATTCAGCATTGGGAGTCTCAGGATGAGCCAGAACACCTCCGTACCGTCCGCGATCGCCTGTTGAGAAACGAAGCACGGGCGAGTCGATTACTGGGCATTTATCAACAAATTTTACAGGGGATTGATATTGCCACCGATGATAGTCGTGAACAAACAGAATTACTTTTATCGGGCTTAGTCGTCAAAGAACAAGGAATATTAAAGGTAAAAAATCGCATTTATCCAGCCGTTTTTAACCTGGACTGGGTTGAAAAACAATTAAACCATCTACGCCCTTACTCTCAAGCCTTATCTGCTTGGATTACCTCCCAATTTCAGGATTCATCACGACTCTTGCGGGGACAAGCATTAAAAGATGCCCAAAACTGGTCTCAGGACAAAAGTTTAAGTGACTTAGATTATCAATTCTTAGCCGCCAGTCAAATCTGCGATCGCAATGAAGTACAACAGCAGATAGAAGCCGCACGCATCAAGGAAGTGGAAGCCCGACTAGCCGCTGAACGTCAGATAGCGAAAAAGCAGCGATTACTCTTAGTAACCTTTGCGGCAATGTTAGTTATTGTCAGTGGATTGGCTGGCGCAATTCTGGTGCAAAACCGCAAGTTAGCCATTAGTGAAATTGAGGCGATTACTACATCTTCAGAAGCACTATTTGCCTTCGATCAACGACTAGACGCATTAATTGCCGCCCTGCGAGCCAAACAGAAAGTACAGGCATTAGGTCGAGTGGACACCCAGACCAAAAATTCGGTTGAAACAGTGCTACGAAAGGCAGTGTATGGTGTCAGAGAACATAACCGCCTCTCTGGTCATCACCAGCAAGTCCATGATGTAACATTTAGTCCTGATGGTTTAATAATTGCTTCAGCAGGTGACGATAAAACGATTAAGCTTTGGCAACCTGATGGAACGTTATTAACTACATTTCAAGCACACAGCGATACAATCAAAAGCGTAACCTTTAGCCCAGATAGTCAACTCATTGCTTCGGCAAGTAAGGATAAAACCGTGAAACTGTGGCGGCGCGATGGCACATTAGTAGCTACACTTAATGGGCATACTAATCAGGTGAATAGTATCACCTTTAGTCCGAATGGTCAGATGTTGCTGTCTGGGAGCGATGATCAGACAATCAGACTTTGGACAATTGATCAGACTTGCATGAATTTAGCAGACAAGGTAGATGAGGGAGATAGGGGAGATGAGGGCGGGTTTAGTAACATTAGGGTGACAACAAATGATCAGCGTGAAACCCGCCCCTACACAAATTTTAAAACCATGCCATCAAGGGTTGCAAAGGATCAAAACCATGCCCTCGAACGAATTGAAGGAGCGCCCAATCCCCAAGAATGCTTTGTTTCTAGAATTATTAAAGGGCATCGCGGAGAAGTTCGCAGTGTAGTCTTTAGTCCTGATGGTCAATACTTTGCCTCTGCCAGTTGGGATGATACTATCAAACTTTGGACACCTCAGGGTATGTTACTGAAAACTCTCAAAGGTCATGATGCTGGCGTGAATTATGTAACCATTAGTCCCAATGGTCAACTTGTGGCTTCAAGTTCGATAGATGGAACCGTCAAACTCTGGCAACCTGATGGAATATTACTGAGAACGTTAACCGGACATACGGATGGAGTTTTTGGTTTAGCATTTAGCCCCGATAGTCAAACCCTTGCTTCTGTAAGTTGGGATCAAACTGTTAGACTTTGGCAAACAGATGGAACCGAACTCAGTGTTTTGAAAGGGCATCAAAATGGACTCTGGGCGGTGGCATTTAGCCCCGATAGTCAAATGTTGGCGTCTGCGAGTTTGGATGGTACCATTAAACTTTGGACGCCGGAAAAAACTTTGTTAACCTTTCTCCAAGGACATCAGGATGCAGTTTGGGGTGTTGATTTTAGTCCGGATAGTCAAACTTTGGTGTCTGGGAGTTGGGATGGTGCGATAAAAGTTTGGCGACGTGATGGTCAGGTGTTGGCGTCTTTTGATGGGCATGATGAAGCCGTGTTCGATGTTGCTGTTGCTCCCAAAATGAATGCGAATTCCCCCTCTAAAAATGATAGGGTTAAGAATAAAGGAAAGAATCAAGGCAATAGCGAAACCGTTAAATCACTGCTAATCAATGAGTTAATGATTGCCTCAGCCAGTGAAGATAAAACGATAAAACTTTGGCAGGGTGATGGGAGTTTATTGAAAACATTACGGGGACATAGCAGCGCGGTTTTTAGTGTCGCTTTTAGCCAAAATGGTCAGTTACTTGCCTCTGGAAGTGGTGATAAAACTGTCAAACTTTGGACACGAGATGGTAAATTGCAGAAAACTTTAACTGGACATAATGGAGGGGTTCTCAGTGTAGCATTTAGTCCAGATGGTCAGTTGATTGCCTCTGGAGGTGAAGATAAAACGATTAAACTTTGGCAACGGGATGGCACATTGTTGAACACCTTAACCGGACATGATGATAGTATTCGTGCCTTAGCCTTTAGTCCCGATAGTCAGCGCCTTGCCTCTGCGAGTTGGGACAATACGATTAAACTTTGGACAAGGGAGGGCATCTTACTAGCCACTCTAGACGGGCATCGCGATCGCGTCAACGATATTGCATTTAGTCCCGATGGGCAACTTCTGGCGTCTGCGGGTTTAGATAAGACGGTTAAGCTGTGGCGCGATGACGGTACACTTTTAGTCACGT
Organism: Coleofasciculus sp. F4-SAH-05; assembly: GCF_040222985.1. Lineage (NCBI taxonomy): Bacteria > Bacillati > Cyanobacteriota > Cyanophyceae > Coleofasciculales > Coleofasciculaceae > Coleofasciculus > Coleofasciculus sp. F4-SAH-05. The sequence goes on along the minus strand of NZ_JAVKBY010000036.1, from coordinate 7,132 downwards.
TAGAAGCCCATAGCGATCGCGTCTACGATATCACCTTTAGTCCCGATGGTCGCACCCTTGCCTCTGCTAGTGTAGACAAAAGCGTAATTTTGTGGGATTTAGAGCGTATCATTGACCTGAATCAGGTTTGGGCGTTTGGTTGTGATTGGGTGGAGGACTATCTGCGGACAAATGTCAAAGTTAAGGAACAGGATAAAAAAGTTTGTGACAACGTTAGTAACCCTTAACGCCGCAGGCGTTTAAGTAGGTGGGGACAATTAAAGTTAAATTTCATCTAGACTAGCTATATATTTTTTATCAATGCAGTATGGTCATTCAGAACAAAAAACTTATAACTTTATCACTTCTATAGTATGGATACTCTAACCAAGCTGGCTAATCGCCGTTATTTTGACCAAAAACTTGAACAAGAGTGGCATCATTTAAATGTCGAACAGTCTCCTCTATCCTTGATTTTGTGTGATATTGATTGTTTCAAAACCTACAACGAAATCTATGGCATAGCAGCGGGCGATGAGTGCTTACAACGCATTGCTGATTGCCTACGTCGTTGTGTCAAACGGACAACAGATGTCGTGGCGCGTTATGGGGGAGAAGAATTTGCCATTCTTTTACCTCATACGAATGCCATGGGAGCGTTTCAGGTTGCTGAAAAGATGCGAGAGAAAATCAAATCCCAAGGCATTGAATTTAAACCGCCTGACCCGTTCAATTTACCCGCGCCTGTTGTCACCGTTAGTTTTGGCGTTGCCTGTCTGGTTGACCCCCATACTGACATTGATACCTTGATTATGGCGGCAAATCAAGCCCTTTATCTATCGAAACAGCAAGGACGCGATCGCGTTACCCTGAGTTCAGTATAAGAAGGACGAATGACATAAAATGTAAACAAATATTGCGACTATTTTTAAAATATGTTGAGAAATGCGCCAAACCTCAAATACGGTCTTATCCTTGGAACTTAAAGAAATGTGTCGAGGTTGATGATGGAACAATTTAACAAATATCGCTTGATCTGCACCCTGAGTTTTGGCGATATCTATGGACAAATCATTGCGTGGTTAATCGTCATTTTCATAAGTCTTGCCTCTGCACTGGCGTTGTGGAGTGCCGATCGCCAAATTTATGCGTTGGCAACGGTGGGATTAGTCTTGGTCTTATCTTTGCCCTTTTTACTTTTTGCCTTTGTGACCACATTGCTGAATCATATTGAAATATTAGCAATGGATGAGCAGGAAACAACGGCTGCCGATCGCAGCAGTCGCGGTGCATCCCAACCGGCTCAGGCAACGAGCTAGTACAGCGCGGCAAAAATACAAGAGCCGCTTCGTAGATACGATGAAGCAGGGGGAGCTGGGGGAGCTGGGGGAGCTGGGGGAGCTGGGGGAGATGTTAGCTGTTCAGTTTTTTCTGCCCAACTGCACAAGTACGGCTAATTCGTCGAAAATCTAAAAAGTTCCCTGCCTTTTGGTAGGGAATTTTAGTAATCAGTCACTATAGATAACAGCAGAAATTCAATCGAGTTGAGATGCAAGAACACGATGTCATTATTGTCGGCGGTGGTTTAGCCGGGTGTCGGGCGGCGTTGGAAATTAAACGCACTGATCCGAAGCTGAATGTGGCACTGGTTGCCAAAACCCATCCCATTCGTTCCCACTCCGTTGCGGCGCAAGGGGGAATGGCGGCGACGCTGAAAAATGTGGATGCGGAGGATACCTGGGAAGCCCACGCTTTTGATACGGTTAAGGGTTCCGATTATCTGGCGGATCAAGATGCGGTGGAAATTCTCACCCGCGAAGCCCCGGATGTGGTGATTGATTTAGAACATCTGGGGGTACTCTTTTCCCGCTTACCCGATGGTCGCATTGCCCAACGTGCCTTTGGGGGTCATTCCCATCGCCGTACCTGCTATGCTGCCGATAAAACGGGTCATGCGATTCTTCATGAACTGGTAAGTAATCTCCGCAAAAATAACGTAACCGTGTATGAAGAATGGTACGTCATGCGGCTGATTTTAGAAGATGGGCAGGCAAAAGGGGTGGTAATGTTCAACCTCCTCACCACTCACCTGCAAGTGGTACGGGCAAAAGCGGTGATGTTTGCCACCGGGGGATATGGACGGGTGTTTAATACCACCTCCAATGATTTTGCCTCGACAGGGGATGGTTTAGCCATGTCCGCGTTGGCGGGGATACCGTTGGAGGATATGGAGTTTGTCCAATTTCATCCGACGGGGTTGTATCCTGTGGGAGTGTTAATTTCCGAAGCGGTACGAGGTGAAGGGGCGTATTTAATTAATAGTGAAGGCGATCGCTTCATGGCAAATTATGCCCCCAGTAAAATGGAACTCGCCCCACGAGATATTACCTCACGCGCGATCGCATTGGAAATTCGTGCCGGTCGCGGGGTGCATCCCGATGGGAATCCTGGCGGTCCTTGTATCTATCTGGATTTGCGACACATGGGCAAAGAAAAGATCATGAGTCGTATTCCCTTCTGTTGGGAAGAAGCCCACCGACTTGTCGGCGTTGATGCCGTATATGAACCCATGCCCGTGCGTCCTACCGCCCATTATTCCATGGGTGGTATTCCCGTCAATACCGATGGACAGGTGCGAAGTGGACCCGATGGATTAGTGGACGGATTTTTTGCCGCTGGGGAATCCGCTTGTGTCTCGGTTCACGGTGCTAATCGCTTGGGGAGTAATTCCCTGCTAGAATGCGTGGTTTACGGCAAACGAACCGGGGCTGCGATCGCGCAATATATTCAAAACCGCAAATTACCTGACATTGATGAGCAACTCTATCTCAATGCTGCTCAAAATAAGATTAATGCATTGCTAGGTCAATCCGGAAGCCTACGCATCGATAAACTCCGTCAAAACTTCCAAGACTGCATGACTCAATACTGCGGCGTCTTCCGCACCGAGGCATTAATGCAGGAAGGATTGAATCAACTGCAACAGTTGAAACAACAGTACCAAAATATCTATTTAGATGACAAAGGAAGCTGCTGGAACACGGAATTAATCGAGGCGTTGGAACTGCGGAATCTGATGGTGGTTGGCGAAATTATTCTCACCTGTGCCCTAAATCGCCAAGAAAGTCGCGGTGCCCATTCTCGCGAGGATTATCCCCAACGAGATGATACCAACTTCTTGAAGCATACCTTGGCATACTATTCCTCCGCCGGAATTGATTTGCAGTATAAATCGGTGGCGATGACCCGTTTTGAACCCCAAGAACGCAAGTATTAGGCATTCTTGTTCCTCTCTCCTCATTCCTCCTTTACTAAGGGGAAACGTTCCCTCCCCTTGATCAGGGGAGGGTTAGGGAGGGGTTGTGTCAAAGTATTGCATTCTGGCAAGAGCTTAAGTTGACACCAATGAAGGCTTGCACCCTCTCAAAACCGTAAAATCTCTTCCACAATTTTAGCTGTGTCACGCCAGTAGTAGCGTGACGCTTATAACTTATAATTTATTAATATTTTTTGACTGAGTACATAAGCCATTATTTGCAAATCATTCAAGGGCAAACCCAATTGTAGGGTGTGTTAGCGTTCGCGCAGCGTTCCCGTTCGCGCAGCGTTCCCGTTCGCGCAGCGTTCCCGTTCGCGCAGCGTTCCCGTTCGCGCAGCGTTCCCGAAGGGTAGGGTAGGGTAGGGTAGGGTAGGGTAGGGTAGGGTAGCGTAACGCACCACGGCTCAAGGCTTTGGCTGAATCTCTCTGCCCTATGCCTTATAATTAAATATGTTGTCATACCTAATGATCAGATAAAAATACATGATAACTAATCTTAAAGTTAACGAACAACTTATTGAAGAAGCTCTTGCTTTGTGCGATCATAAAACAGCAGATATGTTGATTGAAGCAGCTTTACGTGAATATATTCAACGTCGCAAGCAACTGAAAATTTTGGATTTATTTGGGACTATAGATTATGAAGAAGATTATGATTATAAGCAACAAAGACAAATAAAATGAACGTTATTGTTGACACCTCCGTTTGGTCACTCGCATTGCGGCGGAACCTGCCAGAACAGGGAACTTCTATCGTTAATGTGCTGCGAGATTTGATTGCAGATGGACGAGTCATTTTACTGGGAGCAATTCGTCAAGAAGTGCTTTCTGGGATTCGCTACACGGAACAGTTTGTTAAATTACGAGATTATCTTCGTGCTTTTCCAGACTTAGAGATAACCACTAAAGACTATGAACTAGCCGCCAAATTTTTCAACACCTGTCGCCGTAATGGTATTCAAGGTTCAACTACTGATTTTCTCATCTGTGCAGTCGCTCATCATCGTGGCTATAGTATTTTCACGACTGATAAAGATTTTGAAAATTTCCGGTCATATATTCCGGTTGTATTGCTAGATGAACTATAAAGAACAGATTAATAGTCAACGGATGCAAGCACAGGGAGTTACAGCATTCTAAAAAAATGTATGATTTACGGCTAAAATGAGATGCTTATCTCGTGGCATTTGCTGGATGTATTAACGCTGTGCTACCTGATCAATTAAGATTATCGTTACCGACTGCTGCGGCGTTTAGGACGAGGAACAGGAGGAATTGGTTCATAAGACTTGAGTCCCTCATCACCCGTCATAATTTCAACCTGATAACCTTTTCGATCATAGTGTTCAGCTAGCATTTTCATAGTAGCATCACCCAGAGATGTTTTTTGAGGTACTACCTGTTGCCATTCATCAGCTAAATTTTTTAGTCCTTCAGCTTCCCAAAGTTCAGCTTGTTCAGCAAAAGCCGCCCAAGGAGTAGTTTCATCGGCTGCTTTTCTCATAATCTCAGCTAATTTTTGGGCTAATTCATACGGTTTGCTTCTCGCTTGAGTAATATGATTCCCGGTTTCTAAGACTGTCGCTAAGGGTAGTACTAATACAGTATTATGCTGAATTTCAGTTTCTAATTTTTGATCAACTTTTTCTTTATCCCAGTAAAGGCTACCTGAGCCACAAGTTTCCATGCCAGGAATTTCTAACCAAACACAGAGAACCGATGTATCAATAATTAGAACCTTTTTCATCCCTAAAACTACTGTTTACGAGAAATACTCCGTTCAATCGCTCCCTTTGCCGTGAGTTTACCCAAGGAAGCCGAGGCGTATAGTTTCGGGAAATTCTCAATATCTTCCACAGGCGTCAATTTGCTTTCTCCGGTTTCAGCATCTCGATATGCCAAAATAACAAATGGAATCATCCCTGGGTCAAGGGCATCAAGTAAAGCTGGATTATGAGTTGTGACTAATATATCAATGTTACGCTTTTCTCCAATTTCCTTGAGCATTTTTAGAAGTAAACCGACACGCGATGGATGGAGTCCGTTATCAACTTCTTCAATTACAATTTGACTACCTTTTGGTCGCGTCATTAATGCGGTAAGAATAGCTAAAAAGCGTAAACTTCCATCAGACATTACTCGCGCATCTATTTCTGTAATTTCACCGGGTTTCCATTCTTCTTTACAGTAAAGCATCGCATCAGTCCCAAACCGACCAACAGGTTCTGCCCATACTCTCTGAATATCACGTTCTGGTAAATGTCTTAAATATGTAGCAACAGTTGATTCAAATTCTTCTTTCTGTTTATCAGACAATGTAGCGAGTACACCAGCGATATTAGAGGCATCACTTTCAAGTCTGTCAGATAGCTGTGAATAATCTCTCATACGAGATGGAATAGGATTGATTATATAAATGTTTTTTATGGTTTCTTGAAAATCAGAAAAAGGATTAATACTATTTTCTTCTTGGAAATTAAATAAACTGCTTGTTTGGCTGATTATAGACTGAGAACGCGCCCATAATTTCTCAAGATATTCATTATTATGCGAAACTTTTAACTTAGCACCAATTCCAGGAAAATTAGATGAACCTGATTTTGTTTTTAGTAAGGGAATACAATCATCTATTTTGTCTAGGTTCAGATAGTTATTAAAGGATTCCTTCTCGAGCTGAACATTAGGTTTAGTTTGCACAGTAATACTGTACAGGTAATCGCTTTGATTATTTCCCTGTATGGAAATTTCTAATGTGAATGAAGATTCCCCCCTCAAAGGAGCTTCTTCTACACTACCTCGAAGAGGAGGAAGGATAGAGTCACCGGCTAAAGAAGCGTGAATCTCTTTGCCGCTAACAGTTCTTTTAAGAAACTCTAATGCTTCTATCACATTAGACTTTCCACTCGCATTCGCACCAATCAAAACCGTAAGTGGATCAATTGGCAACTCCGCATCTCTAAAACTTTTCCAATTTTTAAGAATCAGCTTCTTTAGCATTTCTGTCTAACAATCTCATCCTGGCTTGGTACACCTTAATTGGTGCATTAGTATTGTAGGGGCGCAAGGCTTGCGCCCGGTTTAAACGTCAAATCTATCCCACAATTTTAGCTGTGTAATGTCATGCCACTAGTTTCTTTAAAAACTAAAAACTTGGTTGGCGCGGGTTTAGTGACATCAGGGCGAGGCAAAAAACGGTAATAGTACAACCTGCCCCAACATCTGGAAAGGGCGGGTTTTGAACAAACGTTATCATCTAATCGCGAAACGAAAGTCCCATTACCCGCCCCTACAAACCATGATCGACTAGCGCAGTGCGATCGCGCCACCCCACGATTACATCCCAAATCGGTGATTAAGCCCATACCCTTCAGGATAATGGATGGGCGATCGGTAACCAAGGATTCAACTATCCTTTGACGCGAGCTGGTCACCCCCCTCTGCTTGTTAATCCCCATTGTTGGCATTGGTTTATATCCCAAGGTTGCTACCCAAACCTATGATGTCAAAACCGTGGCGGTAACAGCTCAAGTGCGTCAAGTTTTGCCAGTCGTTGCACAAGAACGGACAAACCTGTATTCTGGTAAATTCAACCCACCATCCCTACCCCAAGCCAAAGCCCAACCTTTGCTGGCTATAGTTGAATAAGTTGACTCTCCAGATTATCAGGTCAACTCGCATTTACGAAATGAGTAGGGGCACGGCAGTGCCCATTGGTGTCAACTTAAGGGGAAATTTCCCCTTGAAATTACTCTCGGATTATCTCACCGCAAGACTTTCGCAGATTTTAAGCTAGTCTACCTACTGGAGTTAAGAGTAACAGCACTACTCATATAG
>NZ_JAVKBY010000200.1:0-25591 GCF_040222985.1 Coleofasciculus sp. F4-SAH-05 | reverse complement strand
GAGCCAATAATATTGCACTTGTGGGGCTGTCTATAAACCAGCCTGGAGGCACGGGGTTATCGTGCAAGCTAAGCCGAACTATTAAGTATGTTCAGCGTTCGACTGAGCGCTCACGCCGAAGTCTTAGCTTGTTCGATGACTTTAGGGCTACTAAAAACCCAGACCTCAGCTCTTAGCAGGTCTGGGTAGTTTATCCTATCGATTTTACAGGCTATCTGCGATCGATTTGCGATCTCTATGAACAGTGGTGGAAGCTTGACAAACTGACGGATACGATATATAAGCAACAGGATGCATCAGGAAACCCGCGATCGCCCTTTCAGTTTAATTTAACGGTACAGCGCCTCAAACCGCCGCCACAGGAAGGAAACGAAACACCAGAGACGTTGCCCATTTTAACCGGATTACGTCAATATTCGGCAAACCATGTCCTGTTAGTTGGGCAGCCCGGTTCAGGGAAATCGACGGCATTAATTCAGTTTTTGGTAGAACAAGCCAAACAAGCCCTTTCTCACCCCCAGAATCCGATTCCTGTATTGGTGCAATTACGACAGTTTAAACCATCAGAAACTCATCATTCAGGGGTATTATATCTGATTCAAGATTTCTTAGAAATCCACGAGTTGCTACTTGAAATTTCGGATATCAAAAATCTGCTACGTAATCGGCGATTATTTCTGCTGTTCGATGGGTTAAATGAGTTACCTAGCAACTCATGCCGACGATATTTAAAAGCATTTCGCCAGAAATATCCGCATCTACCCATGATTTTTACCACACGAAATTTGGGCGAAGGCGGGGACTTAGATATTCGCACTCACTTAGAAATCGAACCCCTGAATCCGTTACAAATAAAACAATTTATTCACTATTCTATGATAGGGCAAAATAAACAAACTTTACAACAGTTATCCAATCACTGGCGAGAATTGGGTCAGACGCCGTTTGTAATGGAAATGCTGTCTTTCCTCGTTCAGAAAACAGGGCATATTCCCTCTAGCCTAGCCGAAACATTGCGTCAGTTTACGCAGTTATATGAACGTGGATATAAAGAAGATGTACCTGTTTCCGATGAGTCTCGACGCTGGTGGTCTAAATTACTGGAAAAGCTAGCATTTGAAATGATGCAGGGAGAAAAGCTGACCGATTTTCGGTTAAGTATTTCTCGTCGAGATATTGAGATAATTTTTATTAAATTTTTACAAGAAAAGGTAAAGTATCCAGATGATTTGGCAATCCGTTGCTTAGAGGACTTACTCAAACATCATTTAATTGTTCGTAGTCAGCGCTTTAGCGCTTCTGGCACTGAAGTACCTACTACGAACCTTGTTAGTAGTGAGCGCTTTAGCGCTTCTGGCACTAAAGTGCCTACTACGAACGTAGAATTTTCTCATCAACTGATTCAAGAATACTATGCGGCTGAGTATCTGCTATCGTGGCAAAAGATTCTCGAACTCAATGATAATCAATTAAAACAAGACTATTTAAATTATTTGAAATGGACAGAACCGTTGGCGTTAATGTTGGCATTAGTGGACAATAAAACGCAGGCGGTGCGGGTGGTTGAATTAGCGCTACAGGTAGATTTGCGGTTAGGTGCAAGATTCGCGGGGGCGGTTAAACCCGAATTTAAAAAAGAGACTGTGGATTTAGTGGCTAAATTAACTGTTCCGGAATCCGTGAAAACAAATTTATTCGGGATAACCCGATCAGAATGGGCAATTGAAGCGCTAATTCCTAGCTTATCGAGTGAAGAGTATTATATCCAGTGGAGTGCCGTTAATGGGTTGGGTAAAATTGGCTCAGAAACGGCGATTGATTCACTGGAACCAGCGTTAACTGCTCAAGATAAAGGAATTCGTTGGACTGTAGTCAATGTTTTGGGAAGAATTGGTACAGAGAAAGCGATTGCCCAATTGCGTAAACTAGCTTTCGATGAAGAGGTTAGTCGGTATTGCGTAGAAGTCTTGGCAAATATTGGCACAGAATCGGCAATTGAACTATTGGGTGATGTTTTGTTCAGTCAGAATAGATCGATGCATTGGTGTGCCGCTGAAGCTTTGGCAAATATTGGCACAGAATCTGCTATTAAATTACTCCAAGAAGCCTTGTTTTATGGTGAGCATGATTTGAGTAATAATGCCGCAAATGCACTAGGCAAAAATGATGATTTAATGGCAATTGAGGTACTGACACAAGCATTAGAACATGAACAAGAATTAGTTCACAGTCATGCCGCTTTTGTCTTAATACAAAAGTCGAATGAAGCAGTTATTCCAGCACTATGTAAGATTTTAGCCAAATTTGATGATTCGATCGCGTACCAAGCCGTTAATAGCTTATCAAGTATAGGTACTGAAGCCACAATTCCTGGATTACATCAAGCGTTGTTCCATCCAAACTACCAAATTCGTAGGCGGGCGCTTAAAGGATTATTGGATATTGGTACAGCCGCAACGATTCCAGCTCTGAGTGATGCCTTGCGCGATCGCTATTTAGAACGAGAGAGCCGGATTACTGAGGTATTAAAAGAGATTGGCACATCAGACGCGATCGCGGTATTAAAACAGGCTTTATTTAGTGATAATTATCATACCCATGAATATGCGGCTGAGGCGTTAGGAAGTATTTGTTCTGAAGAAACGATTAAGATTCTGATCCAAGCTTTATCTCATCCCAAGCATTCTGTACGCTGTTCTGTTGTTAAGGTATTGGGAAATATTGGCTGTAAATCCGCTATTCCAGAATTAATCAAAGCCTTACAAGATAAAGAGAGTTCCGTTCGGCACAGTGCGGCTAAAGCCTTAGAAACTATTGCTGATTCAGAAGCTGTTCCCGCGTTAATTCAGGCGTTACACGATGAAGATTATCCTGTTCGTTGTCGTGCGGTTGAGGCGTTAGGAACCATTGGCGCACCGGAAGCTGTTTCTGCTTTAGTTGATGTTTGGCAGGATCAATCTGCTTGTGTACATAAAATTGTGGCTGAAGCGTTAGGTAAAATCGGCACGACAGAGGCAATTAAGGCGTTACGGCAAGCCTTATTGAATGACAATGAATTTATTCGTTGGGATGCGGCTAAGGTATTACAAGAAATCGGCGGATCGGAACTATTGCCTGATTTGTTTCAAATGCTAGCAAAAACAACCTGCGATCGCACGCCCGATATACTTGATGTAATATACGCTATTCAAGACCGTTATCAATTTTATAACCAATCTGTAGCTGAATCTTCACCATCGCTTCCGGATCAGTCTGGCGAGCCCTTGATAAATAGTCTAAAAACAATCATTCAAATCCTCAAAACTATGTCAAACAACCCTACCAATAATTTCCAAGGTGCTACTTTTAACGGCATCAACGGGAGTGTTACTGGAGATATCGTCGGCGATAATATTGGCAGTCAAAACAACTACCCCGCCGAACAAAGACAAACACTTACTGAAGCCGCCGCCGAGATTCAGCAATTATTAGCACAACTGAAAAACTCTAACCCAACCTTAACTGAATCTGAAAGACAAAGTGTTGTTATCGAAGCCATTAACCAAGAAATAAAAAGCAATCCAACCTTTAAGCAGCGACTACAAAGTGCGTTAAAAGCAGGTGGTATTGAGGCATTAAAGTCACTATTTCCTGCCGTCAATATTCCCATTGAAACCATTAAAGGCTGGATGGAGGCTGAATCCTGATCCGTTTACCCGTCTACTCTAAAAAGGCAGCACTCTACCTTATTTCTACCTCAACTTGACATGATATTAAGCCATTACACAATACTCTCACCGAGAACAGAACGTTTTGCTGAACTGGCTCTGGATAGGTAACTTTTAATCATAAGCCATCGCTATGATTTTTTTTTTGTGGCTGTCTTGAGACATCATTCTGTGTAGATTCTGTCCAATATAAATTAGGACAAAGTAGATAATCCAATGGCAATTTTAATCCGGTTAACTCCATATTTGGAATTGTTGCACATTGGTCGAAGCTGAAACCAATTTTCGCCTCATGATCAATTATATGTAACTCTCGGATTACCTGAACCTCAAACAACATTCTTAATGTTTTTACCGACAAAAAACCATTTTCATGCAGAAAAATTCCTAATGGCAAAGAATTATTGTATGCACTTTTTATGACTCGTTTAAGAGTTGTTTCTTTAACTAAAGAAACTTCTAGAATTAGAGAGTACAATCCTAATCCATCAGTGCGGTGACTTGCCGCGACTAAACACCCTTTATTTAGCCAAAAAAAATGATTGGTTTTGTATACCAACATTAGTAAGCCTGTTTTATGGCTGATCTGTAAATATTTAATGATTTCATCCAAAAAAAAATCCGTTAAATCGCCATTAATACTCATTGAATTAAACCGATAAAGACTTAGAAAAACTCATTAATTGATACCAGTATACTGTCTTAAAAAAAATAATTGAGTAATAATCAGTGATTACTGTTTCAATCAATTACCGTTCATATTAATTTATCTCAATTTATTTGCCATTAGACTTTAGGAATAGAGAACATCTGCCAAAGTGAATAAATGAAGCTGCCATTTTGCCTCTAGGGGTTGGACAATTGCCGCAAATGCTGGGTCAATCAACCGTGGTAGGTTAAAATTGTCTAATTGCCACTCAATGCGGGTGAGAAATAGCCCGGTGTCAAAGTCAGTGTGCTGGTCTGCATGAATGATATTGCCGCCGTTAGCATAAATCAAATTGGCAAACTTGGCAACTAATCCCGGTTGATCAGGACAGGAGATTAGCAGCGTAGCCGTTTGGGGTTGATGCTCTCCCTTGCTCATTTTTTTCCCTTGATCTGAAATTCATCGCTGAGAATGCAGTAATTCTATCAATTTATTCAGTAAAAATTGTATAGGCTAAACCAGAAAACCCTTATCGACGCTTTCCTTGATGAATCTAAAGCCGATGACACCGCCAATCATTGGAATTACCACCTATAACTACAAGCCAACGGGAAACTTTTATTCCCCGGCGGGTTATACTCAGGCAGTCCAGTCTGCTGGAGGGATACCCATTTTGCTTCCGCCTGTTCAATCTGATCCCACCGTTTTGCTGAACCAGGTGGATGGGTTAATTTTTACAGGTGGGGGTGATATCGATCCAGATTTCTACAACGGTTCCCCTCATCCGACAATTTATGGTACTGATCCGGAACGAGATCAGGCTGAATTGGCACTCGCGAAACTAGCATTGGCAAAACAAAAACCTGTTTTGGGGATTTGTCGCGGCTTAGAAGTGCTGATGGTAGCAAGTGGGGGAGATTTAGTCCCCCATCTGCCAGAGGAATTTGGGGAAGATATCCTGCATCGAGAGGAAATGCTGAAACCGAGTCAGCATACGGTGCGGATTTATCCCGATAGCCGACTGTCTCTAATCCTGGGAAAGGAGGAACTTACCGTTGTCTCTTGGCACCATCAAGCCGTGCGTACCCTACCTCGCGGTTGGCAGATTGTCGCTAAAGCTGCTGATGGCTTAATTGAAGCATTAGAACACAAACAGCATCCTTTTGCGATCGCGCTGCAATGGCATCCGGAACTCTCCCTCCCAGATTCCAGACATTTTGCCATTTTCCAAGCATTGATTCAAGCCGCAAGCTTTGATCAAGACGAATTAAACCCCAATAGTTTTCATTTGCAGACGACAGGCTGGGGATGTGGATAAGCTGTTCGGCATTTAAACCTTAACGTCAATAATTGCTCTCATCCTTGTAGTGCGTTAAGCGAAGCCATGCCGCAGGCTTTGCATCTTGCTCGCTACTAATACCCAATTTAAATGCATGACAGCTTAGGGTAGATTTGTCTTATGTCTTATGTCTTATGTCTTATGTCTTATGTCAAAACACTGATTTCACGGATTTGTCCCCCGAACGCGGTAGATTCAATGTCAGATCTATAATTTATTGGGTGAGGATAAAAGAACATGAAGCGCCGCCATTTTCTCAAATACACCAGTCTGGCAAGCACAGGATTAGCCTTTGCCGCTTGTAACTCGGGGAATCTATCCACCTCCCAAAAGAATAACTCTGCTGAGTCGCTATCCGTCTCAAATTCTGACTTTGGCAAACTCGAAAAAACGTACCTCAACCTCGGCATTATCCCGATTACCGAAAGTGCGCCCCTAGTTATCGCTCAAGAACTAGGCTTTTTTGCTCGCTATGGACTAAACGTTAGCCTGAGTAAGCAAGAGAATTGGAATCAAATTCAGGATGGCTTACTCGACTACCAGTTAGATGCAGCTCAAGCCTTGTATGGAATGCCAATGATGGCACAATTAGGAGCAGAAGCCGCCCCCATGGTTGCCCTGATGGTACTCAATCTTCATGGCAGCAGCATTACCTTATCTCCCAAAGCCTGGGATGCTGGAATTCGACCAGCGATTGAATATTTCACCTTTCAGGAGTTTGCCGATTCCTATCGCCAATATGTTCGCAAATTCCAGGAACCGCCTATCTTTGCTACTGAGTCAAATGCTTCGATGGATTATTACATTAGCCGTTATTGGCTAGCCGCCATGGGAATTAATCCCGAAAGTGAGGTTGAATTTATGGAGATTGCCCCCTCACAAATGATTTATAAAATCCAAGCGGGAGTTATGGATGCTTACGGCAGCAGTGAACCGTGGAACCAACAGACGGTTTTGCAGGGAAATGGATTTACCGCTAATGTCTCGCGGAATATTTGGACGGGTCATCCGGGAAATGTACTAGCCACAATGCAAGCCTGGGTAGACGAACATCCCGCAACCGCTAGAGCTTTAGTGGCGGCGATTCTAGAAGCCTGTCAGTTTTGCGAGCAAGCCAAAAATCGCCGCGAAGTTGCCCAAATTCTTGCCCAAAGCAGGTATCTGGATACGGATCAGGAATATATAGAACCTGCTTTATTGGGTAACTATGATTATGGTGGTTTTGATAACCAGGAACGGCTGGAGACGATTCCTGATTTTTATCGGTTTTATGGTCAAAATAGCGATGATCCAGAGAAGCCGCATCCAATTAACTATCCCTGGCGTTCTCATGGGATTTGGTTGCTCACTCAGATGATTCGCTGGGGTCAAATTGAGCAACAAGATTATCCCAAAGATGCTGATCAAATATTAGAGGAAATTTACCCGTTAGACATTTATACAGAGGTAGCTGAGGCATTGAAAATTGAGCTGCCGAGTGATCCGATGAAAGTGGAACCCGCCACCGTTTTTATTGATCAACGCCAATTTGATCCGAGTGATCCGATTGCTTATCTCAATAATTTTGAGATTCAGGCATAATAGTTCAAGGATACTACTGGGTTTAAAAACGTTTTTTGGCGCGATAAAAGGGTTTTTTCACAACAACGGCGGGATAAGTCTTACCGCGAATTTCTACTTCTAACTGTTGACCTATTTTGGCTAGAGATGTGGGACAATAGGCAAGCGCGATCGCTTTCCCTAGTGTGGGTGAATAGGTACCACTCGTCACCTCTCCCACAACCTTGCCATCAGATAGCACCGAATATCCATGACGGGCGATATGTCGTCCCTGCATTTCAATCCCGACTAACCGACGTTCCACACCCTTGGCTTTTTGGGCGTCTAAGACAGAACGTCCGATAAAATCGCCTTTACCATCCAAATGCACTAGCCAACTTAAACCGGCTTCTAGGGGAGTCGTCGTATCATCAATATCTTGTCCATAAAGTGCCAACCCTGCTTCTAGTCGCAACGTATCCCTCGCCCCCAAGCCGCAGGGAGTCACCCCAGCCTGGAACAGACGCCGCCACAGTTCTACCCCAATCTCCGGTTTAACCATCACCTCAAACCCATCTTCGCCAGTGTACCCTGTCCTGGCGATAAATCCGGGTTGATCTAGAATCGTTGCATTCAGATGTCCAAAGGATTTCAGTGCGGTTAAGTCTTCCTGGACAAACGGCTGTAAATAAGTCTCAGCTTGGGGTCCTTGTAAAGCAATTAAGACGTTTTCCTGAGAAAGATCGAGTAACTTTACCCCCATGTTGTCCAATTGGGCTAACAACCATTCTTTATCCTTCTGACAAGTCGCCGCATTAACAATCATCATCGCCTGCGGTGCGCCTGTTTCATCCTCCCCTTGGTGGTAAACAATCACATCATCAATGATTCCCCCTTGAGGATTCAGTAACACCGTGTATTGGGCTTGACCGGGTTGTAATCGACTCAAATCTGAGGGGACTAATCGCTGTAACGCTTGCCATAGCTGCTTCCCGGTAAAGGCAAATTTACCCATGTGGGAGATATCGAACATACCGGCATTGGTGCGTACTGCTTCGTGTTCTTGTCCGATACTGCTGTATTGGACAGGCATTTCCCAACCGGAAAAGCCGGTGAAGCGGGCATTTTGTTCAACCGCGAGGTCAAATAGGGGAGTTCTTGCCAGAGAAGGTTTTGACTTAGCCACAGATAGTCTTGAGTCACAATGTTTTTCATATTCTACCGAGTTGCTTGACTTAACCTCTGATCCGGTAAATTGCGATCGCGCTGCAATGGCATCCGGAACTCTCCCCTTCCGACTCAAGGCATTCGTCGATTTTCCAGGCGTTTATTCAAGCCGCAAGCCCAACTGAAGCGAACCCGAATGGCTTTCATTTACAGACGACAGGTTGGGGGTGTGGATAGGGTTGATTTTTGGGTATTCCGTACTTAGTGTGCTACAAAAGAAAACAGCTAAATGCCCCCGATGTGGTCAGGCAGTACACAGAGTATGGTGCTGCTTGAACAATGCCCATGCGCCCAGTGTGCGATCGCCCGATCTTATAGGTCAGGTTGCGGGATGAAACCCAACACTCATCACTGCTTCTCCACCTCAAACAAGAGTGCGATCGCCGTGCCAGTTGCGTAAGTCCGGGTTAAAATAAAAATGCAGCTTTTGAAGCAAGGTTAACAAAGCTTTATGGGTTCATTAGTTTTAGAACTACAAAGAGATGCGCTTAATCCAGAAATTTCTGTCTTAGTTCTGCTCAGAAAAGCTTTATTTGTTGCAAGGAAAGTCAATATTCAAGAGTTTCAGCAATGGGTGGAAAAAGAACTTAATGGCTATCCTGAGAAATCAGATATCCCTCAATATCGCTTCATGTTTGGAGAGTTAAAGGCACATAATCCTTATCATGGATGGATACCAGTCAGAGTTCCTTCTCAAATTCACGATTCTATATCTAAACGACCTATACATCAGCCAATCAGTGAAATAGAAACACTGGTTAAGAATAAAAACGCCTCTTTAATTACCATGCCACCAAAATTGGAAGAACTTTTAAGAGAGTATGATTACATTCCATTTGAAATAAAAATACATATTGATATATCACAAGCAAAAGGTGTATTAGAAGCTGTACGGGATGTCGTTCTTAACTGGTCATTGAAATTAGAGGAATATGGAATTTTAGGCGAAGAGATGTCTTTCTCCCAGGAAGAAAAACAGATTGCTGCCAAGCATGATTACAGTAGTTTGCTCCAAATCTATATAGGACAGTCACAAATGCAAAATTCTTCATCAGAAAGTCAATCAAGCTAAGAATCCTTCAGCAATGACCTTCGCGGAGCAAACGTTGCTAATTTTGCAAACCAAGTTTCTGACAATGCGCGGCAGCAAGCAAATCAGCATATCCATTTGTCTGAGTCGCGGAGGACTCTTGCTGAAGCAGCCGAGGAAATTCAGCAACTCTTGAAGCAGTTGGAGCAGGCGAACCCAACTGCAACTGAGTCAGAAAAAGTTGCTTATATTAATGATGAAACTACTCCAAGTTTTAAGCGTCGTGTCGCAGGTGCGCTCCAGGCAAGCGGTGAAACAGCAATCGACGAGTTCATCTTAGAAAACAAATATCTCAAAGTTGTTAAGTCGGCTATCAAGGGTTGGCTACAACCAGGTGGTTAGTGTTATACAGTACATCTGACGTTGAATACATAATTAGACAGACATGTACACGAGAGGGCTATGAATAGAATATCGGTGACGTCATCAAATCTTGCATCTATTGGATACGAACCAACTACTCAAACATTAGAGGTTGAATTTATTAATGGTAGTATCTACCAATACTCAGGTGTTCCGCTATCAGTCTATTCTGGTTTAATATCAGCTAGCTCACACGGTTCGTATCTAGATCAGTACGTTAAGAAAGCAGGGTATTCTTACCGGAGAGTCGGTTGAATTTTCCAAGCTAAAAGAACTATGTCGGTTAATTCCCACCTAACAAGTCTAGCAAGTACTCTCGTCTTATCTGAAGCAGAAAATTAGAGTATTACCACTTCTATTAATACGCTTTCATCCAGGCTGACTTTATACTTCGGCAGCACAGTAACAAGCCATTTTCAATTTGGTTCTAGTACTCGTGGCACAATTCTTCCGCGCAAAGCAGATAGCCATTCTGACATAGATGATATGGTCGTATTCAATACGTCTGATGGTCAGAAGAAACCACAAACTTATCTTGATCGTCTTAGGCGTTTTGTAGAAGCAAGATACTCTACGTCAGAAATTTGCCAGCCTTTTCTTCAGTTGTAGAAAAGTCATCCAGGATTTGTTTTTGATTCGTCGTATATGTCACATACTCGATTTGGTAGACTTGAGGCATTAATTGGACTCAGTTGACCTATGACCATTGCAGTCGAGCAAGCAATTCAACAGAAGCCACTTAGCTTTGACGAGTTTCTCGCTCGTTATGGTAGCGATAACCGCTACGAACTGATCGACACAGAGGTGTTCGATTTGGAACCAACAGGTTTACATGAAGAAGTTGCAGCCTTCATTAGCGCAAAAATCTGTGTCCAGATTGACGCAATAGGCTTACCTTGGTTTGTCTTCCAGCGGGGACTATTGCGCCCTTCTAACGTTAGTATGACAGCATTTAGACCTGACGTTGCAGTTGTTGATCGAGATGAACTCGTCAAAGAACCGCTTTGGTCTGAGCAATCAATCCTAACGCTAGGCAGTTCGATTAAATTTGTGGTAGAAGTAGTTAGTAGCAACTGGCAAAATGATTATGCCCGTAAGGTTGAAGACTACGCAGTTTTGGGCATTTCCGAATATTGGATAGCAGACTATGCAGGATTAGGTGGTACTCGACATATTGGAAAGCCTAAACAACCCACTCTCTCTGTCTGTAGGTTAGTGGATGGGGAGTATGAAATTCAGCAGTTTCGGGGCAATCAGACTATTGTCTCTCCAACCTTCCCAGGTTTAAAACTAACGGCTGAACAGGTGTTGAAGGCTAGCAGGTAATATCAAATCCGGTTAAACAACCTCACTAAAAATGGCTGAAACCGAGTCTTATAAGAAGTTGCAGTCTAATGTAGAATTTGTCATGCTGAGCGAAGGAACAGTAGCGAAGCATCTGTCCAGATTCTTCGCTTCGCTCAGAATGACATAATAGAACGCAACTCGGTATTAAACCTGGGAGATAACGTCAATAGAGGCGATCAAGTTTGTTTAGCTGCGGTAGATTCAGCAGGCTTAATAGCAGAGGAGGAAGCAATATCGTTATCGGTGATAAACTTGAAGCAAGACACCAATTGCGATGGTCAGTATGAACACAGAGTTAACTCAAATGTTTGAGTTAACCCTCTCGGAAAAACTACAACTGCTGGAAGATTTATGGGACAGCATTGCCCAAATTCCAGAGCAAATTCCTGTGCTTGATTGGCAAAAAGAAGAGCTAGCCAAGAGAAAGGCTTCCTATTTGCAGAATCCTGGCTCAGGTAGTTCATGGGAAGCAGCCAAGGAGCGAATTCGCAACGGACATATTTAAGAGCGAGAAAAACATTTTAACTTGTTCAAACAATGGGCGTACAGTCATACTGGAACGTTTTGGCAGGTGCTGGGCGATCGCTATATCCTCTATGGCAGAGGTAAATAAATAATCCGATCCTGATACTCATCGTCTTCGGAAGCAAGAGCAGCTAAAATTAATTCTTCGAGATTTCCACCAATGCCTAGATCGGGATTGAGAATAAAAATACCAGGTATGTGGCGATTTTGAGCAAGATGATCGGCTAAATGTACAGGCATAGAAGCACGATTATTAGTTACCAAAACAAACCCATTGACTTCACACCAGCATAAAATTTCAGGATCTGGCGTGCTTTTGGGAGGATTACCAGGCTCTCCTACCATAAGAACAACTAATTCAGGATATTGCCGTAAAAGTTGAGTTTGATAAACTCGATCGACGTTCTCATCTAAAAGATACTTCAGTGCCACTTGCTTTCCTCATTGCTTCTCTTTCTGCTCTCAGTTTCCGCAGTTTTTCCGAAACAGGTGGAGGATTGTGTTTTTGTTCCTCTCGCATCCTGCGACCATGCTCAATCCAATTAGCGAGGTAGGTACTGACTGCTTCTTTGTTGTGCAGATAGTATAGAATCGTAGCGTAGACTTGTTCTAAATCTAGGGTTCGATAACTCTGGGCAATTTCCTCTGGGGTGCGACACCGATGGATGAAATCGTATAAAACAGTTTCAATCCCTATTCTTGTGCCTTTTATCCGAATGTCATCAGGACTGAGGAAATCAAAATAATCTTCTAATTGCATTTTTCCAGGCTTATAGATTCATAGGGGATAATACTAGGATAGCGTTGGCGATGCCGAAGGCGGTTCGCGTAGCGACCATCGCTCGACTCATAAAACTGCGATCTCAGGGCAAACAACTATCTAACTACCGCCATACCATATAGCAATTTCATCTTTCAACTCTATCGCCCAAGGCTCAACAGATAGTTGTTTTTTATGAAAATTCAGACATCACAGTTATAGCTTATGCCGTTTTCCACTGCTCTCAAGACCCGAAGAAATGGCGTAGTCGGTTGTTGTAGGAGCGATCGCCCGATTTTGTCGGTCAGGTTGCAGGATGAAACCCAACACTCATCACTGCTTCTCCACCTCAAACAAGAGTGCGATCGCCCAATCGAATCATGAGACTGGGATGAAACTGGCTAGGTGCAACTGTATTGAGACCATAATAGGGATAAGTGCCTTCAAGTGCCGTTTGAGGTACTCTTATCAATATGGAAAACCTCAGAGGTTTGAACGTTACCGCTATGGAAATCCAACGGGTTATCTTAAATAACATTGGGCTATTTGAAAACCTGGAAATTCCTTTAGCACCCACTGAGCAAAATCCCAGCAACATCACCGTCTTTGTTGGTAATAACGGGGCTGGTAAAACCTCTGTGTTGAAAGCCTTAGCTATGTCCCTGAGTTGGTTTACTGCTCGTTTACGTACAGAAAAAGGTAGTGGTAACCCTATCCCCGAAGATGACATACTCAACACCGCCAACGCCGCCAGTATTGAAATAGACATTTGTGATTCTTCTGGGGCATCAGACAATCCTAATCAAAACGCGATCGAGCATCACTTCAAGTGGACTTTAGCAAAAAATAGAAGAGGACGTAAAGCCCAGTACACTAGCAATCTCAACGACTGCACTCGCTTAGCCAATCGTTACCGTGATGCTCTTACCTGCGACGACAAAACCAGCCTTCCCCTACTTGTGTTTTATCCTGTCGAGCGCGTCGTACTTGATATTCCACTAAAAATTAGGACTAAGCATACCTTCTTACAACTAGATGGTTACGATAACTCTTTAAGTCAGGGGGTTGACTTTCGCCGCTTTTTTGAGTGGTTTCGGGAACGGGAAGATACCGAAAATGAATCAGGAATGCCTGAAGATTTTCTGAACCAACTCAAACCACTATTGGAAACCAATCCCGACGCATGGCAACGGTTAAACGAACTCAATGCCTCAGCAAAAGATCGGCAATTAACCGCAGTTCGCACCGCCATTCGCCAATTTATGCCCCAGATGGACAATCTTAGAGTCCGTCGTAAACCCCGTCTCCACATGGCGATTGATAAAAACGGTGAAACCCTGAATGTAGCCCAACTTTCACAAGGCGAAAAATCTCTCATGGCTCTGGTTGGTGATATTGCTCGCCGTCTAGCCATGCTGAACCCTGCTCTGGAGAATCCTCTCGCAGGTGACGGTATCGTTTTGATTGATGAAGTCGATTTGCACCTGCATCCCTCTTGGCAACGCAGCCTGTGCGATCGCCTGATGGAAACTTTCCCAAATTGTCAGTTTGTGCTGACTACCCATTCACCTCTGGTGATCAGCGACTGTAAAAATGTTTTAGTTTACACCTTAACCAATGGTGAATTGCGACAATTGCCTTCTCAGTATGGGCAAGATGCTAATACTGTCTTATTAGATGTCATGGACACCAGCATCCGTAATCAGAAAATCGATGCTGAATTGAACGATCTGCTGGATGCTATACAAGATTCAAAGCTAACCGAGGCTCAACAACTACTTGCCAAATTAACTGAGGAACTACCCGCAAATCATCTGGAATTGATCAAAGCTAAACTACTGCTCCGTAAACAAGAATTGCGTCATGCGAACCATTAGTAAAGGGACTGAACCCTCCAGTTTGACAGATTGGAAACGAGCAAACCATCATGGACGCTACAACCAGTTAACTGAAGACATTCGCCGCACTATTCGAGAACATGCCCTAGCAGAACAATTCTATCTTTGCGCCTATTGCTGTCAGCGAATCCAAGATATTGAGGCTTGCCACAATGAGCATATAGAAGCTCGAAAATTGAATCCTAGACGCACACTTGACTTTTCAAATATTGTCGCCAGTTGTAATACCTCTAATCAATGCGGTGATGCCCATAAATCACAACCCCTACCCCTAACTCCCCTGATGACGGAATGTGAAACAGAACTTCGCTTTAAAATTAGTGGTCGGGTAGAAGGGTTAAGCGAGCGGGCAATCGTCACGATTCAAGTCTTAAACCTGGGAGATCACGAAAAAAATAACCGTGCCTTGATCGAAAAACGCAAGCAATTGTCTAATGCATTATTATGGACAAACGGCATAGACCCCGATGAAGGCTTAGAGGATGAAGAACTGTTAGAGATGTTAATCAGTGACCTATCACAACCCCAACAGGGTCAGATGGAACCTTTTACTCCAGTGGTAATTAATATCTTGCGAAGTTGGCTTCAATCAGGACTTACGCAATAACACCATATATAGCGCACTAATAATTTGGCGATCGCCACATGTACAATGGCGATGACAACGGCATAGAAATTCGCTGCTGGTAATACATTCTTATCGTTTGACTGATTTACCTGGCGATCGCTATTATGGGTATTCAAGCGGATATGAGTCTCCCTTTCTACATAGAACTCAGGTGTGTAACAATTATGGAGACCGCCATTAGGGTTAGGATATTATGTCCACAATAGCCATTACAGATGCAATTACAACCCTAGCAGAAGCCGAGAGGCGATTTTACCTTAACCGCACGGAAGAGGAGGATTTTTTCCTGGAGTGGCGTACTAATTTACCCGCTCTAAGCGAGGTGGAAAAGGTGGGGGTAAACGAACTGAGGCGGCGGTATCTCTATCAACGTTCTGAGAATCATTTACTAGAGGGAACAGTAATGTTGCTGTTGGTTTCACCTCTGTTAGCGCTAGGAGGTTTTTATGATCCGCCGTTTAAGATTCGGGCGGAGGAATCGATACAAATTATCCTTGATGATGGGGAGGAGGTTTTACAAGGACGAATTGATGTGTTAGTGCTTCAGAATCAGTTGTGGGTAGTCATTCTTGAATCGAAGAAGACAGCACTTTCAGTTTGGTCAGCACTACCGCAAACTCTTGCTTATTTGATGGGGAATCCGCAGCCGGAGCAACCCAGTTTTGGGATGATGACGAATGGAGATGATATTTTGTTTGTGAAACTAGCACAAACGGAAAATCGGCAATATAGCGTTTCGAGAGTGTTTGCCCCGTTTATCTCTGTTCAAGAACTCTATACTGTTTTGCAAATATTGAAGGGAATCAGTTCCCAGATTGACCATAGAGCGCTATAGCGATTGCCATTAAATTTAGGACTCACCTTTGCCTCCATAAGTGGTGTCCTTGCGTAAGTCCTGAATAATAAACTTTATTCCCTACCCAATAACTGCTCAATTGTCCAATCCTTAACCTCAGAATAGATATAACAATCTGAAACCCATTCTCAAGAATTTGACTCATCACTGATTGAATATGATTCGGTTGACAGGCGTCAGCGTCTCTATTGCGAGAACGCCATAACTCCCACATCCGCTGCTTGGACACCCCTGGACTACTATGAATTAAATGATTGCGCTGAATCGCCCAATAATCTAAACGCTTTAAATTTTGCAGCCTCAAGCACATCCGCCGTTGAGGAAGAAGCAATATCGTTAACTGAACCCTCCAGTTTGACAGTTTGGAAACGAGCAAACACTCACGGACGCTACAACCAGTTAACTGAAGAGATTCGCCGAACTATTAGGCAATATGCTCTATCAGAACAATTCTACCTTTGTGCCTATTGCTGCCAGCGCACCACCAGCCCGTTAAATATTGATCAGGAGTAATCGGATTATGTCTACCCGAAAAGAAGGATTGCATTGGCTTTTCAATAAAAAATGTGGTTTCAAAGAGATTCCGGGGCTTCCTGCCTTCGATAGCTATCTGAAAGCGATACTGATTTGTGCGAATGGCGATAATGAGTTAACCCAGGCGGAAAGAGATTGGGTTATTGGTCACGGATCAGCCTTTAACGCCCCTGATCAAGTGATTGAGGAACTCAAAACTTACCAGGCGGATGAAGACATTGATGCGGTTATTTCTCGAGACACCGCAGCAAATGCTTGTCGCCGCTATCTTGTCTATGACGCGATCGAGGCTTGTTCGGCGGATGGTGAATACAGTAACGGAGAGCGAGAAACCGTTACCAAAATGGCAGCTAAACTTGGTGTTGATGCAGAAATCGTGAAGCAGATTGAAGAGATTTATACTCAAGAGGCTAAACTCCGGGAAAAGCGATTATCACTGCTATTCCCGACAGGTACTCCCCTCTAGATAGTACCCTCCTTTATCCGCCTCTTTCTTAAACTACCTGACAGCCTTATTAAACATTATTGGTAAAGGTACTATAGCACTACGAGGATACCTGTAGGGGTACGGCATTGCCGTGCCCCTACGATAGGTGGCGTTTGTGCGTCAATCAAGACTTCAGAAAACGCCAATTGTATGACCTACATCTTACAACTCAAATCCCCAGATTTTTGACTAAAGCGGAGATTTTCGCCATAGTCTACGGGGCAATCAATGACCGTCGGCACATCTTGGCTTAAGGCTTCTTTCAGCGTGGGAATAAACTCCGCCACTGAATTCACCCGATAGCCTTTTAACCCCATACTTTCAGCAAACTTGACAAAATCGGGATTGCCAAATTTGATAAATGCCGAGTCGCCAAATTGATTGTGTTGTTTCCACTCAATCAACCCATAGCCACCATCATTAAAAATCAAGGTGACAAAATTTGTGCCGACTCGCAGGGCTGTTTCCAATTCCTGGCAATTCATCATGAAACCGCCATCACCCGTCACCGCGACGACATGGCGATCAGGATGCACTAACTTAGCCCCGATCGCGCCCGGCATAGCAATCCCCATGGCAGCAAACCCATTGGAGATAATACAAGTGTTGGGGCGATCGCAGTGGTAGTGGCGTGCCATCCACATTTTGTGGGCACCGACATCGGAGATAACAATATCTTCAGGTCCCATCACCTGACGTAAGTCATAGATGAGTTTTTGCGGCTTAATCGGAAACCCCTCATCATTGGCATACTGTTCATAATCCGCCCGAATATCGGAACGTAATTCCACCGCATGGGGCGTCGCCTTACCTTCCCGATCCGCTTGTTTCATAATTTCATTCAGCGAATCGGAAATATCCCCAACCACTTCCACCAACGGAATATAACTGCTATCAATTTCCGCATGGGCAGCACCAATGTGAATAATTGGAATTTTGCCCTCTGGATTCCATTTCTTCGGCGAATATTCGATCAGATCGTAACCCACCGCAATCACTAAGTCCGTTTGATCAAAGGCACAGCTAACGTGATCACGCTGTTGTAATCCCATTGTCCATAGCGCTAGCGGATGGGTATAGGGAATCACCCCTTTGCCCATAAACGTATTGATCACCGGAATATTCATCCGGGTGGCAAATTCCGTCAAGGCTTCTGCCGCATGGGCGCGAATTGCCCCATTCCCGACTAAAATTAAGGGATTTTTTGCCTTGGAGATGGCAACGGCGGCTTTGCCGATACTCCGGAATGAGGCATAGGTTTTCTCCCGTTCATCTTTCGTCAGGGGTTCACCCGTAACGGGCATGGCGGCAATATTTTCCGGCAGATCAATATGAACCGCCCCTGGTTTATCGCTTTGCGCCAGTTTGAAGGCTTTACGGACAATTTCCGAGGTATTACTCGGACGGACAATTTGTGTGTTCCACTTGGTTACGGGGGCGAACATTGCCACCAAATCCAAGTATTGGTGGGATTCGATATGCATGCGATCGGTTCCCACTTGTCCCGTAATCGCCACCAAAGGGGCGCCATCTAGATTAGCGTCAGCTACCCCAGTCATCAAATTGGTTGCCCCAGGTCCTAAGGTGGAAAGGCAGACGCCCGCCTTTCCGGTTAAACGTCCATACAAATCCGCCATAAAGGCTGCCCCTTGTTCATGGCGGGTGGTGATGAATTGAATGGAGGAGTTCTTGAGTGCTTCTAGCACATGCAAGTTTTCTTCCCCCGGCAATCCAAACACGTATTCGACGCCTTCATTTTCTAGGCATCTGACTAGCATGTCGGCTGTATTCATTTCGCCCATCTCAATTTTCCCCTTAATTTTCTTTGGTTATCGTTTGATGGTTGGCGCGATGTCCTATTTCGTCGCAATTCATGCCTGCTGAAATTCAAGCAGGACAAGTTAGAGGGGGCTACAGCTAGGACTGGCTGTTAGCTATCCCCGGTAAAAATTCAAAGCTAAGGCTCAAAATCCTATTGTTAAAATTCGGTTTTTTTAACAATAGCCTCTACTGTACTCTCCCGTCCATAGTTCTTAACTATTTCAACCAAACGGTTTTGATGTTGACAAATTCGTGAATTCCTTGTACTCCTAATTCTCGTCCATAGCCGGAGCGCTTAATCCCGCCAAAAGGTAGACGGGGATCGGATTTAACTAACCCGTTGATAAAGACAGCCCCAGCTTCAATTTCGTCAATGAGCCGTTGGGCTTGGGTTTCGTCCGTTGTCCACGCACTCGCCCCTAAACCAAACGGTATCGCATTGGCTTTAGCAATTGCCGCGTTAATGTCAGGAATTCTAAACAATAACGCCACGGGGCCAAAAAATTCTTCGTTGTCGGCGGGGGTTCCTGGGGGGAAGTCCGCCAAGATGGTGGGGGGGTAAAAATGACCGGGACGATCTAAGGGTTTCCCCCCAATCAGAACTTTGGCTCCCTGTGCTATACAATCTTGTACCAGTTGATCTAATTCTTGGAGGATGCTTGGTGTTGCCAAGGGTCCGATATTGGTGGTTTCCTCCATTGGATCACCCACATTCAAGGCTTTAAATTTTTCAACCAAACGTTTTTCAAACTCATCCGCGATCGCATCGGCTAAAATGAAGCGTTTAGCAGCGATGCAGGATTGACCATTATTCAGCATCCGGGCGGTAACGGCGGTGGTAACGGCGGCGTCTAAGTCGGCGCTTTCCAGGACAATAAATGGATCACTTCCACCGAGTTCTAGCACGGTTTTCTTCAGGTGTTTCCCGGCGGTAGCGGCTAACGACGCGCCTGCGGGTTCACTTCCGGTTAGGGTAGCGGCTTTAATCCGGGAGTCACTAACAATGGCTTCAACTTGACTCGCCCCGATTAATAAGGTTTGGAATGCCCCTTCCGGAAACCCCGCTTCCTTTATAATGTCCTCAATCGCCAAAGCGCATTGCGGCACATTCGAGGCGTGTTTCAGGATACCGACATTCCCCGCCATTAATGTGGGTGCAGCAAACCGAAACACTTGCCAGAACGGGAAATTCCACGGCATTACCGCTAGAATAATACCTAAGGGCTGATAGCGGACAAAACTCTGGCTGGCATCGGTGGCAATATGATGATCTGCCAAAAACGTCGCCGCATTTTCAGCGTAGTAACGGCAAACCAAGGCACATTTTTGCACCTCCGCGATCGCACTTTTGATCGGTTTGCCCATTTCCAAGGTCATCAGCTTACCAAACTTGACCTTATCCCGTTCTAGAATCTCCGCCGCCGCATTCAGCCAGTTCGCCCGTTGTGCCATTGGCGTTTTTCGGTACGACTCAAACACCTGTTGTCCCAGGGTGAGTTTGGCTTCTATCGACTCATGATCTAGTGGCTCAAAGGTTTTGAGCGTTTTTCCCGTTGCTGGGTTAATTGTGGCGATCCCCATAGCCTTCCTCTTCGACTCCATTACTTGAGATGGAGTTAGCAGTTTCATTCTCAAGTCTACTGCGATGCTGTCTGGTAAAAGACAATACATTTACATTGCTTTACATTTTAGCATGGAGTGAGTATGACTCATGGCTGCATCGGGATTTATTCTGGGCTGGCACGTTGTTGACGGAAAATATTAAGGGGTTGAAGGGGGCTGATTTTTGCCCAAAAACCGTAGGGGCGCACCGACGTGCATCCGTGTCAACTGATTTAATCGTAATATCTATTCCATTTTGGTAGGTTACGGCGGATATCAAATTTAATGGTTATTTCCTTAATTGAATACCGCCTAACCCACGATGGCGGCTCTGCACTTGCTTTATGATTGGTGGGTTACGGCGGATATCAAATTTAATGTTTATTTCCTTAATTAAATACCGCCTAACCCACCCTACGGTGGGGTTTGGTTGGGGCTTCTATTAATCGTGACTCATGACAAGTGGTTTATGAGAAAAAATTTGCAAAATCTTAAGACTATATTTCGCTTCACTTGTCAAGTCTTAAAATCTGTGATCAAATGGAAAGATGGCTTATGGTTTCATTGCCCTTTTACCCTGATGTGGCATAAAAACCGACACTCCATTCCCGACAATTCCCCGGAGGTTAACCCGCCTGCGATGTCTAACTCTAATTCCCATTCTCAACCCGTAACGGATGAATCAACATTTAGCGATCGCACGACGATGACAAATCAGGCGAATTCGGGAAATCATGATTGGTTGGCGCGTTTCCAGCACCATAGTAAACTGTTGATGGCGTGGGTTGAGCCGGGTAACTTCGCCCTGTATTATGCCAATAATGCCTTTTGCCGCTTAATCGGGATTAATGCTCCCACGGGTAACTTACAAAACCAGGGTATTGACCTATTTGATTTATTTATAAACGTTGATGCTAAAACCCTCGAACAGTTATATCGGCGTCATTTACTGGCACTAATATTACGAGATGTATATAAAATTAATCATATTAACTGGCGCTTTTTAGATGAACCTGTTATTGCTACCCTTGATAGTCCCTACGGTTGTGAACCTCATTGTGTACAATTTTGGCTGCGATCGGAACATTTAAACGTTGAACGGATTAATCCAGAAATTAACGAATTTTCAGATATCGATTTATCCCAACAATCGATTCAGCAAATCATCTTTAATCCTATCTGGGAACAACGTTTAAATCTGGAGAATTATCGGGTTAGGGGTCAGCTTTTGTGGGAAGGATTAGATGTTACCCACCAAGAAAAAATTCGACAACTGATTAGCTTGCTGATCGAACGCGACTCCCTCTTGCGTTCCGAGAAGTTTCGCCTATTTGAGCAAAAAATGCGATCGCTGTTTCGCGCTGATCAGATTCTGCTGTTGCGGGTGAAGCGCCAAGAGGTGAAACTGTTTACCAGCGAAAATGATCAACTGATTCAAACCCAAGTCTATACCTGGGATTCTCTGCAAGGTTCCCATTTCCAGGAAGCCGCCCAAGCGAATCAGGTTTGGATTGTCGCCAATTTAGAGAGTCATTGTCAAACGGAGTTTGAGCAGGCGTTGTTCAACCAGGGTACTCGTTCCCTGTTACTTATTCCCCTCACGGTTACAGCGGCTGAAGCCGAAACCCCCAGCCAAAACTTAATGGGAATGATAGGATTAACCAGTGATCAGGCGGATCATTTCGATTCCTTGGATATCAACCATGCTTGCGCCTTAATCCCCGCCTTAACCGCCGCCCTGCGTCAAGCGGCTCAAAGTCAATTTAATCATATCCATCCCGCCGTAGAATGGCGGTTTCTGGAAGAAGCGGAACGCCGCAGTTGGGGACTTTCTCCAGAACCCATTGTGTTTACCGATGTCCATCCGATGTACGGGATTTCCGATATCCGGGGTTCGTCGAGTGAACGGAATCGATCTATCCAAGCCGATTTACTCAGCCAGTTCAATTTGGCAATGGCGGTGGTGGATGCGGCGAACCAATACCAACACTTGCCTTTGTTGCAACAACTGCGCCTGGATTTGTCCGCCTATATTAAACAGTTGGAAAAAGGAGTGATGGCGGAGGCTGAGGTGACGGCGATTCAATATCTCAGGGATCATCTGGAAATTTATTTTGATTATTGCCAAGACTGTGGCGACGCGGCGGTGCAAGCGGTGAGAGCCTACAAACAAGCCTGCGCCAATCCTCATGGCTGTGTTTATACCGCCCGCGATCGCTATGATCGAATGATCTATGAGATTAACGAACAACTGCGGCAAACTTGGGAACGGTGGCAAATCCGGATGCAGCAGATTATTCCCCACTATTGTGATCACGAACTCACTGATGGGATTGATCACATGATCTATGCGGGGGCTTCGATTAACTCGCAGTTTACTGTATTCCATCTCCACTGTCTGCGCTACGAACAGCTACGGGCTATCTGTGACTGTGCGAGGACTTGTTTTCAAATGCGCGATCGCTTTGACAATCCGTTACAAGTCACTCATCTAGTCTTAGTGCAGGAAACCACGGTTGATATTTTCCACGACGAACAAACGGAAAAAATTTTCGATTTACGCAGTAGTACCCGTGATACCCGCTACGAAATCGTCAAAAAACGGATTGATAAAGCCCTCGACGCTACCACCCAAACTCGCATTACCCAACCGGGGATGCTGACGATTGTCTATTCCACTCAAGCCGAGTGGACGGAATATCAACAATATTTACGCTACCTAGCCCGTGAAGGTTGGGTAGATACCCATATCGAATCCAGCACGGTGGAAAGACTGCAAGGAATCACAGGACTCAAATTTGCCCGTGTCCACATCCTGCCTGAATTTGAGCCTGCACAGGTGTAGGGGCGGTTTTGACAAACATTTTGCCACTGTCTTGAAACTTAACTAAACCCGCCTTTCTAGGGCAGCAGGGGTAAAATTTTCCTCATCTCTGCACCCTTTGCTGTGATCTAGCTTAACTTGCCTTAGTGATCAGACAACTTGTCTGTCTAACGGGATTATGTTTCAAAACCATAACATTAAGATTTGCAAATAAAGCTATTCTGTAGTGATTGTTACAGAAAATTCCTGTTATAGTTATTTTGTAAGTAAAAATTCAGTCAAATATCACTAAAGCAATCAGAGGATACACAAATGTCTACTCAAGAACAAGCTAGAGCCTTAATGATGCGTCACCATCACGCTGTCAAGAACAGGCAACAATCCATGCTCAATCGAGCAGCTAACGAAGTCGGTTTAGATGTTGATAACATCAGCCACTGGGATTCTATTCAAGGCAAACCCAATTCTGGTTTCCGCACCAGCTATGATCGCAGTCGTGCTTCCCTAAGCTAAACAATGTTTTAAAGTTCTAAGAGATAAGGAAAAATTCAGTCAAATCTCACTAAAGCAATCGGAGGATCAACAAATGTCTACTCAAGAACAAGCCAGAGCCTTAATGATGCGTCATCACCACGCCGTCAAGAACAGACAACAATCCATGCTCAATCGAGCAGCTAACGAAGTCGGTTTAGATGTTGATAACATCAGCCACTGGGATTCTATTCAAGGCAAACCCAATTCTAGTTTCCGGACTACCTATGATCGCAGTCGTGCTTCTCTAAGCTAACGCTTCACTTCCTAAGATATGCAGCCTCTCAAGATAGAGATTTGCATAACTTAGCCGGACTTTTCTCATAAAACTCTTTCGAGGCTAAACAATCTCACGGTCAAGTGATCCGTGAGATTTTTAATGCTGGTGGGCAATGCCCACCCTACGGTATATTTCCACAAATGACGTAGCTTGCTTCTTTTCGGGAGCGAGTATGACAAATGATAAAGGAAGAATGACAAATGATAAAGAAAGAATGACAAACACCCTACCGTGAGAAGAATCCGCCACTCAAACGTTTAATTGCCAAACTTGCTACCTCTGAATACTTCAATTCCCCGCATAAAATCTGGAGCATGATCAGAGTCGCTGAAGGTCGCTTCACGCCTACCTTATAGCCAATTTTTGGAAAGCCATAGAAAGCACCAGCTAAACGTTTCGCCCAAATCATCTCGTTACCCCATTCATCCTGAATGACTTGGGTATACTGGGTTAAAGCGTTAGTTTTACCGCCTAAAGCCGCATCAATTGCCTCTGCCGCTTTGACGCCACTAAAGATAGAGGGACGAATCCCTTCAGCCGTAAACGGATCAGCTAAACAAGCAGTATCACCCACTAAGAGCGCGTTTTGCCCGTGTAACTTTTGGTTCCCATCCCACAGACACATTGGATGACTGTGAACTTGGCAGAGTTTCGGATCAATCCCAAGTTGCTGAATATACTTCGTGCCTATCTTTTGTAAATCCTGCTTGTCATTTCCCTTAAACGTCCCCACACTAACCGAATAGCCCTCGGCTTTGGGAAAATTCCAGATGTAGCCATTTTTCACTTGCCCAAAGTCAAAATGGATGGTGGGGTCACTGCTTGTTGGAGCGGGATTTGGGGCTTCTAGCGTCACCGCCATCCGCTGAGGACGATCTTTAAAGCCTAACCATTTTGCCATGGAACCATTAGCACCATCTGCCGCGATCAGATAACGGGCTGCCATCGGTTCATTGGTTGTGTTAACCTGCCAGCGATCGCCTTTAAATTCAATACCCGTGACAGTGGTTTGGTCTTGCAGTTGAGCGCCTTGCTCTTTTGCCTGTTCAATCAAAAACTGGTCGAAAACATCTCGCTGTACCATCCAGACGGATTTTTGTTTTTTGAGATTGATCTCCACCGGATCATCCATTTGCCAGGTGTAGCGAACTCGGCTTACATTTAGGGCGATCGCAGGTGTCAGATCAAAATCAAACCACTGTTGCACGCTTGGAGACACACCACCACTACAGGGCTTGTATCGGGGTAAAGAATCTTTCTCTAGAATCAGTACCGAACGCCCCCGCTTGGCGAGGTGGTAGGCGGTAGTTGCTCCAGCAGGACCTGCCCCAACAATAATGCAGTCAAACATTAGGTTTTAAGGATTGAGAAACTCATGAGTGCGGTTAGGAGGTATTACTGTAATAGTTTAAGTTTAAACCCCTGACATAGTTTACCAAGAAACTGGGGTCATTCGTCATTCGTCATTCGTCATTCGTCATTCGTCATTCGTCATTCGTCATTCGTCATTCGTCATTCGTCATTCGTCATTCGTCATTCGTCATTCGTCATTCGTCATTCGTCATTCGTCATTCGTCATTCGTC
>NZ_JAVKBY010000029.1:0-10596 GCF_040222985.1 Coleofasciculus sp. F4-SAH-05 | reverse complement strand
TTGTATTTTTGCCGCGCTGCACTAGGGCGCGGCTGGTAGTCTGCTTCGTCGGAAAATCACTGCCAGTCTTGAATTGAGCCTATACTACAAAATCATACTACATTAGCAGTGTGGGGATTCACCTTAAGTTGACACCAATGGGCACTGCTGTGCCCCTTACCCCCACCACAAGACTCCCTACAGCAAGCCCTAATTAACCGAAAATTATGAGCAATACTTTATTGATTCCTATCCATTTGGATGCCTTGTGCCTTGAGGAACAGACTCAAGTAGCTAAGCCACTGGCTGACTATCGCAGCTTACCTTTCCTATACCAATACCAAAACCAAGAAGGCAATTGGCGTACTTGGGCAGATGGTACAGCTAATCTCAGTGAAAAAGTGCTAACCCCACTTTTTGAGTCAGGGTTAACTACAGCCAAAGCCGGAATACATCTGCACTGGTCCTTACCGGATGCCTTAACGCGAGGCGAACATACCGCCACAGGCACAAAATTTCCCCTGGCACCCAATCGCTGGCTGATCCTGCGTCAAGGCGGAACTCAGGGAGATAAACAATGGGTAATTGAAAGTGATTACCTTTACCCAGAAAATACAGATCCAGCCGATACAACGATTATCCTGATGGAGCGCCCCAATCCAGAAACTCTGCATTTCTGGCGTCACCGCTATATGGGTCGTAAGCTAGAACTGACAGAGTGGCAACAAGAACAGAGTAGTCATCCCGCACAGGACTATGCACAAAGCTTAACCGCCATTGGTCCAAAAGCGGAAGTTCCCCTGTTTGACTCGATTCAAGCCACCTTTGCCGCTTTTTATCCCAACTGTCAAAGTGTTTTCGGCTTTCATGACGCCGATTACCCGATGAGTAATCCTCCATCAGGCTTACAGTATGATGTCATCGGTTGGTACAGTGACGAACAACAGGATTGTTTAGCGACTTGGTTAGAGAACAACCCGGGCAAAAGTACTGAAGAATTGCTGGAACTCCTGGAAGAGGAATTCGGTTGGACATGCGAGTTAAACGGAGAGTTTCCCGATCGCACCCTCTATCATGCCCGAGTTACCTTTGCCCCTACCGCACGAGCCTTGTCCGCCCGCGATCGCACCAAAAGTTTGCCCAAGCCAACCGTTGCTGTGGGCAATTCAGCCCCAGAAGCCCTCTCCGCTTATTTAGCCCACAGCTACAACAGCGATACCAATCAAACGGGTACAGAACTTCGCCAAATCGTCCAAGAAAAGTTAGAAGCCCTGCAACTCTCAGAACACTTAGAATCACGCCAACTCGACCTTGATGCTACATTACGGGAAGCTCGCCACAAACGGGGATTTGCGACGCGCCGTGGGGGAATTCTTTGGTCGATACAACCGCAACTCATAGCAGAAGAATCGCAAGTTCAGGTAACGTTACCTCCAGAGCTTGCCCAGCAACTGATTCAGGTTAATCAGCTTCAAGAAGAATACAATCAATCCCTAGCAACTATTGAGTCTATGCACCAGCAGTTGTATGCCCATTGGTATGAGTATATGCAAGCACTCTATGGGGAACGTGGAACTGGCAATGATAGACAGATTAATCGGGACACTACTGACAAATCGCTTAACCCGTTGCGAAAAGCTCTGAGTCAGACGGGGCAGTTAGACATTCAAAAAGATGAAACTGGCAATTTAAGGGTGACAGCAGCGACGTTATCTTTTGGTATTTTATCAGTGTTAAGCGGGTATTTGGATTATTATGTCGGTGTTTTAGAGGCAGCTGTTAACGGCAATTTTTCCAACTGGAGCGATATAGAAGTTGAGTTTGAGAACTGCAACGTTGAATTCTCAGACAACCCAACGGTGACAATCGTAACAGAAGGGCAAGTATGGGCAATCCATGACCAAGAGCAAACCTACCATGTCAAGGTAGAAAATAGTGTCTTAACGATTTACATTCCGCCGACATACAATCCTGTGTCTGGCATACCTCAACTGGCGAATGGACTAGCCACAGCGATTAATCAACTAATGGCTGCGATCGCCACCCACAATCAGACCCATGCCAATCAATATATCCTCAAACAATTTCCTAGCCAAGCGTACTGGCGACCCAATGATCCGGTGCTGCTCTTAGCCGGAGGAGAAACAACAAAGGCTTCGGTGCGACATCACAGTGATGGACGGTTGCGGCGCGATAATTGTCTCTACTGTCACCTATTTGATGTCAGCTTGGATCTGGAAACCTTACCCAATGCTACAATTAATAGCCTCCAATCCCAGATCAAAAATTGCCAACCCGCTGAAGGCGAAGACTCGATTGATTTTAAGACTTGGACGCAACAGCCTTGGAACCCGATTTTAATGCAATGGGCAATGCAAGTCTTTCCCAGTCGCCCCAACTCTCCTGCTGCCTACGAGGAAACAGTAATTTTAGATAATTACAGGTTGGAACGCAATGCCATCGACTTGACGCTCAAAGACGGCAAAGAAAGCAACTTTGTACCAGTTTCCAATACCTATCAAGGATTGAGTATCCTCACCCCAGCAGCCGAAATGCAACTGAGTGAGCGAGTGATTACGTATCTCAACGAACAACTACTTCCTTTTTACTACCAAGCGCACAATATTCCTCCAGAACAGCAGACGGAAGACTTCCTCAGCGAAAACTTTGATGATATTGCGAATTGGTATAAATCTCGGGATGATATCGCGTCCCTAGACCCCAAAGAACAAGCCCAAGACCCCATTTTTGTGGCGTTGTGGGCTTACCCAGAAATCCAGGATTTGGATAGTCAAGCTCAAGCGATGGGTGGATTTAATGATACCTTGCTACTCTATCAACCAACCCTACAACTGGAAATCGACGATCCGCTCAGTGAGCAACAGATAGCCTTCCACGAACAGATCCGCTGGACATTGGGTAATACCCTACAATACAAAATTCTCTACGGCGATACATTTAATCCGATTCGCAGTGGAGCGATGAAAATTACCACCCTTTGGCTAGTTGATACCTTTGGACAAATCAAGAGAGTTATTGAAACGGGAGGTGACTCTCAAGTGGTAACCACCACCCAAATGACTCCCCCCAATCAGCAATATCAGGTATTATTGCCACCACGCCTCGCCCAACCCGCCCGTCTGAATTTCTACTGGTTAGCGGCTGATACGATTAAAGATATGACGGCAACACCGACTGTTTCTCCCGTCTGTGGTTGGCTGGTGGTTAATAATTTAGACAGCACTCTCTTAGTTTATGACGCTGGCGGCAAAGCTTTGGGACTCATTGATCGGGCGGGGAATTGGCGGATGCCTCCCGGTAGCACCTTATCCCGCGATGGGCGAGGTTATCCCCAACTGGCTAATGTCCACCTGCAAAAAGTGGTGCATTATTTATTAGAGTTGGGAGCAGCGTTTCAGCAAGAATTTCTGTCTACTGTGGCAAATTCCCTGGAAACAATCGATCCAGAAAACTTTGCTGAACATCCCAGTTTAGCACTGTTGGTCGAGCGACCTATTGCTGTTGTCCGGGCTAGTTTTAATCTGGAAGTTCAGGGATTGCCTATTAGTGATCCGAATATCAGTGTGATGGAACTAGAAACGATTACAGATGATCGAAACACGATTATCGGGACTGTTCCCAACACCAGCAATTTTGATCGGGTTAAATTCCAGATTCGTTTGGGAGATTACCAGCAACTGAATGATGGGTTAGTCGGCTATTGGAGAGAAACGCACGGGGAAGAGGGTTACGAGTATGAAGGGAATATTTTCTACGCGCCTCAAAGCAATCGGATTAATCACGAACTGATTCAAACCGAGGCAGAAGGTATTGTTTATTTCCAGCAAACGGTAGACGCGGCGCCGCAATTTGTGACGATGTTAATTGACCCGCGCGGTATTATTCATACGACGACGGGGATTCTGCCTAATCAGGAGCTACGCTTGTCGCCAGAGAATTATAATTCGGCTTTACAGGCGATTGAGGTGACTTTCCTTTCAACTCCAGTTTTGTCAAGTCACAACCAAGTCTCTCTGCCTTTGCCAGAAGTTCCCGACTATAGTTGGTCGTGGTTATCTGTTAGTAATGGTATTTGGTCAGAAACTACTACGATTACACCGGTTAATCCCCAAGCGACGTTTTCAGCCCCTCAGAAACTTTATGAAGGGTGGTTACAACTTACTCCAGCTTCAGCTGAGGATGTGAATGACGAATGACGAATGACGAATGACGAATGACGAATGACCAATGACCAATGACCAATGACCAATGACCAATGACCAATGACCAATGACCAATGACCAATGACCAATGACCAATGACCAATGACCAATGACCAATGACCAATGACCAATGACCAATGACCAATGACCAATGAATCAACCCATGCAACTGAATTTGAGTGTCTCGGAAATTAACCAAATTCTCGAAGCTTTGGGCGAACAACCGTTTGTAAAGGTGTATCAACTCATTGACAAAATTCAGCAACAAACCCAAGCCCAGTTAGATAAAAAAATGTTGCAAAATACAGCAATTAATTCCCCGGAAGCTAACACCATGATAGACTGAATACCAAGATTATCTATCCAGGAAGAAAAGCTCACTACCCCCCGAAAATATCAGTCAAGAAAGCTGACTTTTTCACGGTATGTGATGTGGCAACGTGGGTTTAGGGACGTGCCGTGGCATGTCTGTAGGGGCGGGTTTCACTACTATCTTTGCGGTTGTACCCAGATGTAACTAAACCCGCCCCGACTCAGGGTTCTAGACTTCCCGTGAAAAGTTAGGTCAAAAAACCTGGTTATGAAAGGTAAAAGAGACGTTCCGGCGGAACGTCTCTACAAAATGGGAGATATTGTAGGTAGTTTTTGTGACAATTTTTGGGAGATTCTCGTATCGATTTTGATTACTGGACTGGCACTCTAGGAAGACTTATACCAAGTTGCGTTCTATCATGTCATTCTGAGCGAAGCGAAGAATCTGGATAGATGCGCAAGCGTCACGGAGCCTGCCCTCTTTCCGAAGTGAAGGGTTTTGCTCGGCATGACAGATTCTACCTTAGACTGCAACTTGGTATTAACCGACGCTCTAGGGACAAGTTTGAATTGATCTAAAACTAAGAGGAAATCTGAATGGCTATGGTTAGAAATCTGTTAGTCAATGGGGATTTTTCTGAAGGGAATACCGGATGGGAAATTAACCCCTATACTGACAGCAATGGCAACACAAGTTCTGCGGAAATTGTCCCAGGTACAAACTCGAGTAAACCCTATTTAAAGCTCACGGATACGACGGGAGACGTAAACTATGTCGTCCAGCAAACTGTATCGGTCAAACCCTATACGCGCTACGATCTGATCACGGAAACCTTCTATTTAGAAGGTCGAGGGAGAATCTGGCGCAAAAAATATGATCAACCGAACTCATCCCGAAGTTCTGTCCCGACTGCTACCGAGGCAATTTCTAGGAACCAAGAGGTCGATGAAGTTGACATTCGTGGAAATTGGAGGGTACATTTTTTTACAGAACAATACGATAAACTGGTGATTTATTTTACGGGTGCCAGTAACTCAGCTTCTCAGGAATTTATTGCGGGGCTTGGTCAAGTCGTCTTGTATGAACAGGACTTAGTAAAGAATGGGAATTTTGATGAGAAGACAGTTGGGGAGGTGAGTCCCATGAATTGGGAATTGGTTCCTAATCAAAGTGAAGCTTATCCTAAAGTAGTCAATCCAGATGGAAATAACATCCTTGAAATTCCATACGAGGCAAAAGCTTACCAAACTATAGACGATATAAGACCCAATACCGAATACAGATTATCCTTTAGATCTAGGGGTGAATATGGTGGTAAGGCAAAAGTTGCAATCGAACCAAGTTTATTGGACTTTGAGCCAATAATAAATGAGAATCAACAATGGCAGCATTATCCGGTGAATTTTACCACAGAAAGTGATACCACTTCGATTAAAATTGTTTTAAGTGCGGAGACTAACGCGGCTAATTTTGACGATTTTTCCCTGGCAAAAACTCAGAGAGCAGCCCAATTATAAAATGAACCTTGATGCCGCGCATTCCTCGTCCATACTGACAACTATGATGGGAAATAAACGCATCACATTCCGCCTCTATCTCTCTAAGAAAACCAAAGGGCTTGGAAACCAAACCCCTACATTGTTCAAATGTTCCATTATTATCAACAGGAGAATTAACGATGTCGTCACGACCCAGAATGCCTTTCAACTTTGATTTTTTCTATGAAGCCGAAATAGGTAACAGCCTGAGAAACATTTTATTAATTGAAGAGCCTAGCCTTGTCCCACCACTGCTTCTGAGAATCACTAACAACCTAGTCGGTAACGAAATCACGATCCCAAAGTCTAATAGTACTGACCCAATAACCAGGAGTAATTACCATTTTAAATTAGCGTTTAATCCAGGAGTATTGGTTGAACCTGGAAATATTACTCTTGAAGGCAGTGACT
Source organism: Coleofasciculus sp. F4-SAH-05 (assembly GCF_040222985.1). NCBI lineage: Bacteria > Bacillati > Cyanobacteriota > Cyanophyceae > Coleofasciculales > Coleofasciculaceae > Coleofasciculus > Coleofasciculus sp. F4-SAH-05. Next base: position 4,132 of record NZ_JAVKBY010000029.1, on the reverse strand, counting down.
GGGTACTTGAATACGCAATCGAAGGAGCTAAGGATGCTCTTTATCTCTGCTTGACAGGACAAGATATCGTCCTGAGTCAGGATGATTCAGTTGAATTTATTTTCAATGGGGTAGCAGCGACAGATATTCAGTCTTTGTCAACTCAACCAGCTCAACTGAGGAGAGGAAGCACAGTAGCTGAAGTGAATTGGGAACTGAATATGTTCCAACTTCCTACATCTGTACAGAACGAAGAGTACGAAGGGCAACAACTGGAAGAGCTGACGGTTACCCCTCGACTTCCGGGTCAAAATAATGACTATGAAGATCATGAAACTATTAATCTGGAGATTGTCCAAAGTAAAGGCAATCCCACTATTCCCCTAGCGGTGGGATTTACTGGCTCGAATCGGGTGCTGAATATTGAGGAACAAGAAAGCAGTCTGCAACTGCGAATCACGAATACATCTGACCCCAATACCGAGAATTCGACGATCAGGTTTCTCTACAACAGCAATCCCAGTAGACGTTCTCAATTGGCAGTTGCGCTTGAGGTGGGAAGTGCCACCAATGCTCCTTGGGCACTGGGTACAGAGGATGATGTGAATGGGATTACCATGTCACCGATAGACAGCAGCAAGTGGCAAACAAGTGGTCCTGAGCAAATAACAATAGGAGGTGTGGTTAGGGCTCTACAGTGGACATTTACCCCCAGTTCTGCCGATGTCAGCTTGGAGGCTCAGGAGACGTTAACGATAGATATTAGCCGGATTAAGACAAATCACCCAACTGGTGCGACTAAGTTGTACTTGGGCTACAGCTATGTGCCAGGGTATCAGGATGGGGAATTTGTCTGCGCGATCGCGAAAGCACCTTTGGTGTTTTATGACTATAAGGTGGGAATTGGTACGACAACACCTGAAGCCAAGTTACACGTAACCGAGACGATAAAAGCTAAAAATGTTGAGGTAGTAGAGACAGTAAAGGCGAAAAAGCTTGAAGGTGATGGTGCTGTCTTCACAAAAATGATTCTCATGTGGTCAGGATTGGAAAATGAAATCCCTGCTGGTTGGGCGCTGTGTAATGGACAAAATGGAACACCGGATTTAAGGGAAAAATTTATAGTCGCCGCCGGAGGAAAATATAAGGTTGGTGAAAAGGGGGGACAGGAAACAGTCACCTTAACCATTGATGAAATGCCAAGGCACCAGCATGGAGGTTTTACTAAGTCTAGTGGGGATCATTGGCATTATATCCCGCTAGATACGGGTTCTGGTGGTGAACAAGGTTCGGGTAGTATGATCACTGCAAAATATGGATCTTGGGTTAATGCGGATTATTTAGTTAAAAGCAGAAATGATGGCGCTCATGCTCATAGTATTGAAGAGGATGGATCAAATCAACCCCACGAGAACAGACCACCTTATTATGCTCTGTGTTTCATTATGAAAGTGGCTCTGTAATAAACATTTCTGAAGTTTAGTTCTTCTATCAATTTTTAGCTTTTGTAAACAGCGATCGCGCCTCCATACCCCCAAGCCCCCAAACCGCGATCGCGCCCCTAACTCCCCGAACAAACTCAATGGATCAGGACATCAAAGAATGACAGGTATAGACTTTGCCGAGGGTGATACAATTGTCGATTTGACAACGAACTTAAACAACCAATTAAATATCACCCTTACCCCCCCGCCAGAAATCCTCAAATATTGCCCGATTCAACAGGCTAAATATACCCAAGACGGCACCAACTATACTATTAGTTGTGAGCTGAAATTTACCCTAGCCGAAAACGAAGAGGGAGAGCCAACACAAGACTTAACCTTTACCATTACCATTGAATATGAACGGGACGTTAATAGTAGTAAAACCACCTATAATGTCCAAATTGCGATTCCGATTAAGGAAAACCTCGCTCTAACCTGTGAAGGTATCATTAAAGAAGAGCTATCCCATATAGCGGTGCTTCAGGGGTACTCAGCCCAAACCTTTCCCATATACCTACTGGGAAACAATTTATCAATTCCAGAAGAATTAATTCCCAGTGAACTGGAAATTAGCACCAATCAAACCATCCTTTTCGTCGTCACCTTTCCCCAAAACAACCGTCAAACCAACAAGAGAAAATTTATCATCGGCATAGGGATTCATGGTAACCTTGACCTCGCTCAAATCCCCCTAATCGCTGCCCAAATACCGCCAGAACAACTTAATACCTACGTCGCCATTGAACTGTTAGTTGCTCTCCAAACCTTTGAGCAAAAAGAACTCAAAGACATCAACAGCTTACTCACAGAACTCAGTAAACCCCTGAAAATTCAACCGCCGAACTCCTCGGAAAATAAACTCGACAAAGGTGTGAATATTGCCGCCTATCTCCGCTTCGGAGAATTCGAGTGGAGCTGGTTATTCCGGTTAAAACGGCGCACAGGTCGTGGTAACATTAGCAGCAGGCGGAACCCCAGACAAATTGGCAATTTCCAACTGGTTTCCGCCGTTGCCAGCACTCCCCAAGACTATTCCCTCACCATCGTCGAAAACGGAGCTTGGCTAACCTTACAACGGTCTTTTGGTCCACTCCATATCGAAAAAATTGGACTTCTATACAAACAAGGTGAAATTCATTTAGTTCCAGAGATCACCCTTCAAGTTTCCAAATTTAGCCTATCCTTCGTCGGCGTGTCCATTAGCTCTCCCCTACAAGCCGAATTAAACTGCACCTTTAATCTGAATGGGTTTGGCTTAGAATACAAAAGTAACAGCCTAAGTATCGGTGGCGCGTTTGCCCGACTCGTAAACGATGACGGCACCGAAGAATATTTGGGTTTAGCTTCTTTGGGGATGAAGGTCAAAGCCAAAGCCTTGTCCATTTCTGCCATTGGCTCCTATACCGAACACCAGGGAAAACTGGCTTTATTTCTCTACGCCGTCGTCAATTATCCACTCGGCGGACCCCCGTTTTTCTTTGTCACCGGATTTTCTGCCGGCTTTGGCTACAATCGTTCTCTCACCGTTCCCCCCCTAGAAGAGCTCCCAGATTTTCCCCTGGTTAGTCAGGCAATGAATGGCACGGGAGGGATTGACCATGATAATCTCAGCCAAACAATTAGTGACCAACTCAATGGTATAGCCAAATCCATCCAGCCCGCTTCGGATTCTGGATTCTTGGCACTGGGGATTAAATTTACCTCATTTAAGCTCGTCGATAGCTTTGGACTATTGACCGTTGCCATCAACGAAAGTAAATTCGAGGTCAATCTACTGGGGCTATCCAGCTTAATTATTCCGCCCCAGGAGTCAGGCTTACCCGCTGTGGGTAGAGCCGAACTGGTGATGGCAGCGCGGTTCGCCCCATCTGAAGGGATTCTTTCAGTTCGCGCCCAGCTTACCGACAATTCCTATATTTTATCCCCCGATTGTCGCTTAACTGGGGGCTTTGCCTTCTGTGTCTGGTATGGTGGCGAACATGATGGCGATTTTGTGATTACCTTTGGCGGCTATCATCCCAGATTTAACGTTCCCCAGCACTATCCTCAAGTGCCGCGCCTGGGCTTCAACTGGCAGCTTGACAGCAATACCTCAATTCGTGGTGAAAATTACTTCGCCCTGTGTTCCCATGCGCTGATGGCGGGGGGACGGTTGGCTTTTGAGTATGACTCTGGTTCGGTGTGGGCTCGCTTTGAAGCCGGGGCTGACTTTTTAATCTCCTGGAAACCTTACTATTATGATATTTCGGTTGGTATTCATGTTAGTGGGGGGATTGGTTTCATTTCCGTAAGCCTGGGAGTGAAGCTCGATATCTGGGGACCAGAATTTGGGGGCAAGGCTGAGATTGACCTTTGGATTACTTCTGCTACGATTAGGTTTGGTAACCAAGGTTCCCGCACTCTTGATCCGATTAGCTGGGAGGATTTCCGCGAGTCATTCCTACCCCCTGATCAGGAAGTTTGCTCGGTTGCAGTTGGCGAAGGCTTGATCAAGCAACTTGAGCAAGACGACAAAGAATACTGGATTTTGACACTCCCCGCCCTATAAGTGCGGGGATTCTTAGTTCCGCGACACACCTTACAATTATCTATCCTTGCGGCAATACTTAAACCAAACACCCGTAGAAAACTACCAAGTATTGAGCCTAATTTAGATAACTCCAGAG